>CAZLQB010000099.1:1072-4333 GCA_964561585.1 uncultured Pseudomonadota bacterium | reverse complement strand
CAGCAAAGAGCTCCTTATTGAGAAGTTTCTTGAGTGCGGCCGGCACGTTGAGGTCCAAATCGCAGGCGACGGCAAAAATGTTATCCACCTTTATGAGCGCGAATGTTCTATTCAGCGCCGGCATCAAAAAATTGTAGAAGAAGCGCCGTGCTTATTTGTTCAGCAAATCACCTTGGACCAAATGTACCAGGCCGCCTTGACCTTGGCCCGAGCCGTTAACTATAAAAGTGCCGGGACTATTGAATTTATGGTGATTTCTGGGGAGGGGCGGGAGGGAACGGCCCGCATTAATAATCAATTCTATTTCCTAGAAATGAATACACGTTTACAGGTTGAACATTCGGTCACCGAGATGACGACCGGTATTGACCTGGTTGCGTTACAGCTTGAGGTTGCTCAAACAGGCTTGTTACCTTATTGCCAGGAAGATATTAGGCGCCATGGCCATGCCATCGAATGCCGCATTTATGCCGAAGACCCGGCCAATAACTTTGCGCCTTCGACCGGTATTATCACCCATCTACAATTACCCAATGGCCCCTGGTTGCGGCATGATCATGATCTTGAATTATTTAAAGAAATCACTCCATTTTTTGATGCCATGATTGCCAAGGTGACCACGTATGGACCAACTCGGCTGCTAGCGCTTGGGTATATGCTCGATGCATTGAAGCAATATGTCATTGGTGGGCCGTTAACAAATATTCCTTTTTTACACCGACTTTTGCAAACCGAGGTTTTCAAGGCCGGGGCGTTTGATACCCAAACCCTCAAGGATCCTTTTTTGATGGCGCAACTTAACGAGGTATTGGCCGAATATAAAGATGATGAAGTTGCTGCGGTCGCCGTGGCTCTTGTGCAAGCGTTACAAAAAGAACAGCAATTGTCTTTGCAGCAAGCCAAATTGCCTGAATATTCTGTTGCTAGCGGTCAGGCAAATTTGTGGAAGGGGCAACAATGGAAATAAGAAAAATACACCTAAAAGGTAAAGATTATTCACCCCGCGTTGTCAGTTGGAACACGCAACAAGGTTCGGTATTGGGTGGCGTAACCCAGGATGATATCGTTTTTAACCTCGACGGTAAATTGGTTAAGGCAAAAATCGTTGAGCGAATTATTGACGGCGTTTCTGTATATGCCGTCCACATCGTTAATGCTGGGAAAATTATTACGGTTAATGTAGGCAAGCAAGAGCTTGCGCCCAAGTCGGATGCTGACCTGTTTAGGCCGGCATTATGTTTGGTTGACCAAACTCCCGTTTTCGGCGATCAAGACCTTGTGCTCAAGAGCCCGCTTGCGGGATTGGTCGTAAAAATCAAGGTTGCCGTTGGGCAATTTGTGGCAAAAAATCAGCCAGTGGTGGTTATCGAATCGATGAAGATGGAGAACGAGATTTGCGCCCCTTTTCCGGCTTTTATTAAAACTCTTTCTATTTCAGAAGGAAATTTGGTAAAACCAAATCAAGTGATAGTTTCATTTGAACGGAGAGGAGGAGGCGATGATGCAACCGCAAAAAGGGTCGACGACAAAGAAGTTTTTGAGTGCCGAGGAGGTTGCTCGGGAGCTTGATGTCAAAAAATTTCTGATAAGGTTTTGGGAAAAAGAGTTTAAGCTCAAGCTCGAGAACTCCGGTTCCGGGGCTCGGGGTTATTCACAAGAAGATCTTAAGGTTTTTATCGCGATAAAAGATCTTGTTCATAACAAAAAAATGTCCCTTTCGCAGGCGCGCAAGCAAATGCAGGCAACGTTTGGCGACCAATCGAGCCAGTCTGCTGGGCTGCATGCACTAAATCAAGAAGCATCAGCGTCAATTATTCCTTCTCCTGAGATAACAGAAGACGTTGTTTGTGCTTCAAGCGATCAAGCCGTAATTGAGCATCGTATTCAACCAGCAGTGACGCCGGAGGCCTGCGATGGTGATTTGAGCAAAGAAAAAATGTTTATGCAAAACGTACGAGCGTTTAAAGAGCAACTGCTCAATTTTAAACAACGCTTGGATTTGGAATAATAAGAAGTGGGATTTTTTGGTTGCGGGGGCTGGATTTGAACCAGCGACCTTTGGGTTATGAGCCCAACGAGCTACCAGGCTGCTCTACCCCGCGATAACTACTTTATTAGAAAGCCATTTCGGCTGAATTTCAATGTAGACTCATTATAGGGTGATCCTATCAATTGTCAAATAAAAAGAATAGGTATTTACTGATATCTCCACTATATAATCGATTTTTAATCATTCTTTGGTTTTTGAATTATTCAGCAAGTTGCTCAGCCGTATTTCCATCGTTATTTTGTGCATTAATTTCAATATGTGCTGCGATAAGCATATCGGCAAGTCTTGTATATACATATTGGATTGCGTAGTGTAGGGCGGTAAAGCCTCTTTTGGTGCGAGCGTTAACGTTGATTTTTGTTTTGGCAAGGAGCTCGCGGACCATGGGGACATTTCCGTTTTTTATGGCTTCGTGTAAAGGGGTGTTCCCATTCAGGTCTTGTGTGTTGACGTTAACTGTTGATTCGGTAAGGAGGCGCCGCGTGCGTGTTGTATCGTTCAGTTTGACTGCGGCCATGAGCGCCGTGTCGTTAGCTGTTTCGCTGGCTATAAATGCGGTATCTTTTTCAGGGTCGCTTTTTGGAAGCTGTATAATATATTCAAGCATTATATGGATGACGTCTTCATTTGTGGCTAGAGAGAGTGGTGTTTTGCCTTCGCCATTGCGCGTGCTGGGACTGGCTCCAAGTTTGAGTAATTCCTTTACGCATGTTACATGCCCCTGTGCTGCGGCAAGGTGAAGCGGGGTGTTGCTATCGCCATCCATGATATCTATTGGGAAACAGTGATCAATAGCAATGTACTGAAAAATGCTTTCTTGGCCGTAATAAGCAGCATAATGAGCAACCGATAGGCCATTGCTTGGGTTAATTGTATTTTTTTGTGATATTAAACAGGTTCTAAGAAAATGCATTAAATGGAAATCGCCAAGGGCTGCTGCAAAAAAATATGGGCTGTGCATAGATTCATCAAGGGCGTATTTTTTGTTAGGGTGGCAAAAAAGATTGCGGATTTTTATGTATGTTGGGTGTTTGATGTGCATTCCTTCATTGAGTGATTGAAGTTCGAAGAATGCGATTCCAAGTTGTGCCATTGTTGGGTATTTAGGATCGAAATATTTGGCCGCGGCGCAGGCAAGGTTTATTTGTCTGCTTTCAACATGAATTGTTTCTGTAGGCTTCCAATAGGGGATTTGATTGCTTGTGTTGATT
>CAZLQB010000099.1:0-1062 GCA_964561585.1 uncultured Pseudomonadota bacterium | reverse complement strand
GATTGGCGATTTTTGAGGGTGCCATGTGGGCATTGAATCATCTATTTTCATGGCTGCAATCATTGCCGGGGCTGAAATAACAACAAATAATATGCTGCGAATAAAATTAGTGCGTAAATAATCTTGCATAAAGGTCTCCATCTTTTTGTTTT
Organism: uncultured Pseudomonadota bacterium; assembly: GCA_964561585.1. Lineage (GTDB taxonomy): Bacteria > Babelota > Babeliae > Babelales > RVW-14 > GWF2-38-10. The sequence continues at coordinate 910 of CAZLQB010000099.1, read as the reverse complement.
TCTGACCGTCGAGCCATTATTTATTTTTTTATTAATACTTAATAATCAGTAATAAATAGGCTGTCATTATAAACTGAAAATTTGATTTTGTTTACAAAAAAAAGCAGCGGGGAGAGGTTATCGGTTCCCCGCTGCTTAAATGGAGCGCATGAAAGTTTATGCCATGAGAGAATAAAGAATCTCTTTGATTTCTTGATTTCCATAGTCGAATGCCGTTTTGTTTACAATGCTTTTTATAGTAGCATCAGCCCCTTTAGCAAGCAGAGCTTGGACCATTATTATGTTTGTATGATCGACTGCAAACATTAATGGTGTGATATTATCGTGATTTGTAACATTAACGTCAATTCCGGGTATTTCAAGAAGCGTCAAAACCATTGTTAAATTATTATGAAGAGATGCCCAAATTAATGCAGCGTAGCAATAGGGAGAGGTTGCGTTTGCATTTATTCCTGATATTGCCGCGAGAGTTTGAACGATATGTGTACGGTTTGCTTGGGCGGCTTCTATTAGTGGTGTCTCCCCGAATGGAAATTGAATATTAACGTTAATTCCTGGTGTTGTAATAAGGGTTCTAGCCATTGCAACATCATTTCTGGCTATTATATGTTCCCAGCAGCTGTGTGGGTTGAGAGCATTAATATTGATGGTAGGATTTACCATTAATATATGACGAGCTTCATCGGTGTCGCCATTTGAGGCTGTTGCGTAAAAATTCCAGTCTTCGTCTGTGTTGTTGTTTATTCTGGTATTTATTTTATCTGGGTGTCTATCAGGAAGTCTGTTGATATGTTCTTGTAGAATGTTTTGCGTTTCAATGTTGTGGGCAAGAGCCAGTGGTGTTTGGCCTGCGCTATTACGGGCATTAACGCGGGCGTGTCTTTTAAGCAATATTTTTACGCATTCGGCG
>CAZLQB010000098.1:0-4411 GCA_964561585.1 uncultured Pseudomonadota bacterium | reverse complement strand
CGATGAAATTAGAGCTTTAGATACCTATAAATCTACTATTCAATGGTGTGAATTTTTTAGCAAATAAAAATACATCTGATAAAAAACAAAAAAGGGTCGGCATTTGCATGCCGACCCTTTTTCTATTCCAAGATTTTATTTTCGGTAACAAGTTTGTTATTGGTTTTGCCAACATACCAGGCAACGGGAAACCACAAACAGACAAGCCCAAGCGAAAAAATAGAGCCATACAGCGCAAGGTTGCCCATAGATGTAAAAAGAGCGACAACGCCAGCGCCAATGCCTCTGGCCGATCGGCTACCAAATACGCTGATCCAGCTTTTTGCTTTAAACATGATGTCTTTGCTGGTTGGGATAAACATCATTTCTTTGCACGGTTGGTCAAGTGCGTGTTCCAAGCCCTTTAATAGGACCATGGCAATGATAACAGACCACACGTTATAGAATGTCCAGGTGTAAATAATGATGATCCCAATGATCAAAGGATTAAACAATAACCCTTTTGCAAGTCCCCATGTGCGGAGAAAAAAACTTGTGCCAAAAAAGGCAAAGATAAACGAAGCAATGTTAACCAAGACACCGTAGATGCCCAAAAAGGCAACCATTTTGTCTGGTGTTTTAAAGGTGCTTTCTGCCAAAAAAAGCATCGATATATTCAGAATTTCCCCTATAACGTCAGGCAAAATTGAGATAAAAAGGATCGCCATTAAGTAGGGATGCGTGGTTAATAAGCGCAACCCTTCCATTGCCCCGGTGGGCTTTTTTTGACTTGGTGCACTATTATTGAAAATATGTGGGTGCAGGCGGGTGAATACTTTAATAATAACAGCAACGCCCAATATGCATGCCGCAGCGATAAAGAGGAGCGAAACAATACCTATAGTCGCAACTTTCATGGTCAGTAATGGCCCGGCGATAGCTCCAATTTGGGCGCCGGCAACAATAATGGGATAACCTTTTTTTGCCGTTGGCGTGTCCATGCTGCTGGCTGCGAATGACCAAAAGAGGTTGAACTGCAGGACCAACAAACACTCACAGCCAACAAATGCTACCCACCCAATAAGTTGCGATATCGATGAGTTGAGCGTATAAAGATTTGGTGTTTTTAGAATGATTATTGCCAAGCCTGCAAAAAACAATGCGGTTATGACATTCAAAAAATAGACTAAATGGTGTTTTTCAAGCCAATCAACAAGTTTGCCGTACAATATAAGAAACATGACAAGCGCTGTTAATGATACGATTTTTGCATAGGGTAATAAGGCCTTGCCAACAAGCGTTAAAAAAAGCACGTCCTTTATTGGTCTGACAATCCAATACGTTCCAATAATGAAAAGTAACGCTAATGAAAGAACGCCAAATTTTTCAAATTCTTCGCGCGATACGTCACCCCAGAGTGTTTTGACGATCTTAAGTAACATATTGGTAGTTCCTTGATGTCTAAAAATAGAGGTTAAGGTTTATGATCTGCAAAACAATAATGTTTTTTTACGTAATTGTCACGTGAGCTCAATATCAACACATCGATTTTTCGTGGTGAGCGTGTGACTTATATTGGTTTCCAAATCAGTTACCTGAAGCGAAAAATATGGGTTAAAGTCATTTTTAGGAATAAAAACTATTCCGTTAATAATTTCATATGATGCTAGCGTTTTGTCTCGTAATGCTTTATGGCCATAATCATTATTAATTTTCTTTTTTGTGCGATATTCCATATAATGTGCAACAATTCCTGGAATAAGAGAGAGGGGGATTGTATATAAGCCTATGGCCAGGCCAATAACTTTACAGGTTATGCCGGGCAGAATGGTGGCTGCGTGGCCAGCCCATGCGATATCAAGTATCGTTCCTGCGAGAAACCAAGAGCCGAGCCATACGAATGGCCCGCCAAAAAGGTACCAGTTAGCTTTTGAATCGAGAGCAATGCCGGCAATTGTTTCTGCTGGGATTGTGTTTAAATCAAGGCTATTTACTGCGAAGTTTATGGGGTGGTTACTGTGGTTATTAATGGTAATTTGGACTGGTTGAATACCCTTTGAGATAAGATTGCAGCCAAGATATTTTTTACAGTCATTTTTTGTATAGACTTCATAGGCCAATGAAACATGCGGCGTTGGTTTTGGCGGCGTTGCCGATCGAAGTGTTCTCAGCGGTTTAGCTGAATAACGTGCGCAGCCCGCTGTAAAAGTAACCATAACAATGGCAATAATGCCTGAAAAATACACAGAATAATTCTTATGTTTCACGAAAAACGCCCCCCGCGTTTAAAATGCATACTGAAATGTTTGCTTATACGGCTATAGGCACGTTATCAACCTAGCAAATTACGTGCTTTACTTCAAATGGGGGTGCTGCTTTGATTTGGCTTTCACATCAAGCATTGAATCATTGTTTGCAAATAATAGGTCAATTTAATAAGAAAAAAATGCCAACAGAGCAAAATTTGTGATTTTTCTCTAGGCACAATCCAATTATGAGGGTTTGATAATTTAAGGCCGATGCATATTTTTTGAATTTCTTAACAATTTAATTTTATTGAATAATATCGAAAATGCTTCAGGAAGTGTGTTATTTAAAAAATGGCCGTACTGAGAAAATTCATAGTAATCGGTATCAAGATTTTTGTGAATGTGTTGTGCTTCGCTAATTGGTATGCAAGGGTCGTCGGTTGATGCTAGCTGAATAATCCATTGCTGATTTGCTTTGATTTTATCCCAGCACCATGGTGTGGTAAAATACCCGGAGATCCGTTCGTCCTCATATCCTAGATCTGTGTATGACGCTCCAATAAGCATGCACCCCAGGAGTTTCTGATGTTCAGCGTATCGCATTGCGGCAACAGCACCAGATGAATGCCCAATAATAATGGTTTGTTCGTCACATTTAAGTTCGTTTTTCATATATGGCAACCAAATAGATGCTCTCGCATAAAAATTGTCGGGCATGGTAGGCGTGTTGACTGAGAAGCCTTTTTTTTCTAATTCAATCTTAAGCCAAGGGATCCAACAATTGTTTTTCGTACTTCCGCCATTTCCGTGAATGATGACAATTTTTATCATTTGGTTTTAACCCTTATCAATAAGAGATTCAAGTCCTTGGGCCGTTATTTTTTCTGACAATTGAAAGGTTTCTTTGCCTGGGTATACAACCGTAAGATGGTCAAGTTTAAGGTCTGCTAAGGCAATTTGCATAGACTTTGTCGTGCGGGGAACATCGGTATATTTGAACTCAAAGCCAAGCCTTTTGCCATGTTTAATAATGAATAAATCTAATTCGGCATCGGCGTGGGTTGCCCAAAAAAAAGATTCCTCAGGACTTGCGTCATAAACTCTAACGACTTCTTCTAGGGCAAATCCTTCCCAGAATGCGCCCAGTCGAGGGTACGTATCAAGCTCTGTTGCGTCCTTGAGGTTGAGTAATGCGTGTAGAATTCCGCTGTCTCGAAAATAAATTTTTGGCGATCGCACTTGTCTTTTTTTTATATTTTCAAACCAAGGTGACAATTCGCGAATCATGAATGTTCCTGCTAGAACATCGAGATATCTACGCACGGTGTGGTCAGAAACACCCAGTGATCGTGATATTTCGCTCGCATTAAATGTTTGGCCATGATAATGCGCCAGCATAAGCCAAAAGCGACGCATTTGTAGCGGGGGAATGTTAAAGCCAAGATTGGGAATATCGCGCTCAAGAAACGTTTTTATATAATTTTGTCGCCATAAAAAGCTGTCAGCCTCGCTTGATGCCAGATAAGAAAGAGGAAAGCCTCCACGCAACCAAAGTTGCGAGCTATTCTTGGTTTCGCTTAGAGAAAATGGAGGTAGTTCAATGTAACCAATACGGCCGGCAAGTGTTTCAGATGATTGACTAATTAAGTCGCGCGATGCGCTACCCAATATTAAAAGTTTGTGCTTGTGTAATGGATCGTCAACCAAGACTCGAATTATAGGAAAGAGATCCGGTCGCATTTGAACCTCGTCAATGACAACGAGTTTTTCTGGCTCTACTGAAAGTGCGAGCATTGGGTTATCCAAGCGAGCAAGATCCAAGGGGTTTTCCAGATCAAAAAAACGAGCAATACCCCCCATTTTTTCTTGAACAAAGGCGCGGGCAAGGGTTGTTTTCCCAACCTGGCGCGGTCCCAGGATTGCACAAACCGAATGAACGCGAAAATGCTGCTCAATTTTTTGTAAATAATGATCTCTTTTAAACATAAATCTCCTTGTAGTTTCGATATCTATATTCGAGATTACAAGGAGATTTGCATAAAATCAACAAAAAGCTTAAGTTTAAAGAAAATTGTTTGTTTCTTTTCAGTTAAAACTCAATCGTCTTACCCGTATGAAATGTTCCGCTGGCAGTTTTGGCAATGAATGCGGTTTGTTGTGGCATTGCATCGACTAACTGTATA
>CAZLQB010000097.1:0-4424 GCA_964561585.1 uncultured Pseudomonadota bacterium | reverse complement strand
TGACGTATGCCTATTCGCCATATTCTAAGTTTCGTGTTGGGGCGGCCTTGCTGACAAAGAGCGGTAAGGTTTATACCGGATGTAACATTGAAAACGTTTCATTTGGTGGGACTATTTGTGCCGAGCGCGTCGCCCTTTTTAAGGCAATTTCTGAGGGCGATCGTGAATTTGAGGCCATAGTCGTTGTTAATTCAAGTTCCGCGCTTGTTACTCCTTGTGGTTTTTGTCGCCAGGTTTTGGCTGAGTTTTGTCCTAATCTTCTTGTTATTCTTGCAAACGAAAAAGAAGAAAACCGTTATCGAATTGCTGAGTTATTGCCCCATGCATTTGATAGTTTTCAGTCGAATTAAGTGTCAAATTAAGGCGCTTTGGAGATTTGCTGATGAGAGAATATCAACTTATTGAACATGTCGCCGACGTACGGTTATTTGTTCGCGCAACAAATTTGGAAGAACTTTTTATGGGAGCGCTTGAAGGGATGGCATCAATTATTAAGCCAGAATTTTGCTCAGGGGAAGACACTGATATTGAAAGAATAATTGCCGTGTATTCTGGTGACGAGACATTGTTGCTCATCGATTTTTTGTCCCAGGTCCTAACTCTCAGCATAATCAATAAGGCCGTTTTTTTTCGCAGTACGTTTGCCTTGTTGACCGAGACGCGGCTTGAGGCAAAAATAGCGGGTAAGCAGATATTGAAATTTGATGAAGATATTAAGGCGGTAACGTACCACGATGCTCAGGTAGAGGGTGGGCCGGATGGTTTCTATGCCGTGACCATTACATTCGACATATGAGGTTTTTTCATGGAAATTACTAAAGCCGCATTGAAAAAAATAGCGCCCTATATTTGGGAAATTCCTCAAAGCATTCGAAGTGACATGCGTGTGTCAGCCCGTATTTATGCAACTGAAAGAATGTTGGATGATATATTTAATGATAAAACGGTAACGCAACTTGCCAATGTTGCCACACTTCCTGGTATTGTTGGCGCTGCTTTGGCCATGCCCGATGCGCATGAGGGTTATGGGTTTCCTATTGGTGGCGTGGCCGCAATATCCTATCCTGATGGCATTATTTCACCCGGAGGTATAGGTTATGACATTAATTGTGGCGTGCGGTTGCTGCGATCATCTTTTTTGGTTTCTGACATTAAGGACAGGATTGAACGCGTTTCTCAGCGCATTTATCAAACTGTTCCGTCCGGCCTTGGTGAGGGAGGGTTGCTTCGATTGTCGGCCATTGAGTTGGATGATGTACTTCGGCACGGTGTAGCGTGGATGCTCAAAAATGGTTATGCAACTGACGTTGATATGTGCAATATTGAATCGAACGGCGTTTTGGATATTGCTGATCCAGATAAAGTATCAGAACAGGCAAAAAAACGTGGATATGATCAATTAGGAACGCTTGGCTCTGGGAATCATTTTGTTGAAATAGACGTTGTTGAGCAAGTGTACGATGGCGTGGCGGCAAATGCTTTTGGGTTACGCAAGGATCAGGTCGTAATTCTTATTCATACAGGCTCGCGGGGGCTTGGGCACCAAGTTGCTACTGACCATATTCGTACCATGATGGGGGCTATGGAGCGTTACGGTATTTCATTGCCCGACCGTGAATTGGCAGGAGTTCCATTTTCAAGTCCTGAGGGCGCAGATTATTTTAGTGCGATGGCTGCGGCTGCAAATTTCGCTTGGGCAAATCGGCAGATGATTACCCATCTTGTTCGTCAGGCATGGAACAAAGAATTTGGCAGCGAAAGCCCATTATCATTGATATATGATGTTGCCCATAATATTGCCAAAATCGAAACACATGTAATCAACGGTAAAAAACAGAAAGTTATTGTGCATCGAAAGGGAGCCACGCGCGCCTTTGGTCCTGGCAATCTTGAGATTCCTGAGGGATATCGACATCTTGGGCAGCCTGTTTTGATTCCAGGAAGTATGGGGACGGCCTCGTATGTTCTTGTGGGGACAGAACAAGCAATGTTGATGTCTTTTGGTTCGTGTTGTCATGGTGCTGGGCGGGTGATGTCTCGTACGGCGGCAAAACGGGCGATACATGGCAAACAATTAAAAGAAGATTTACAAAGAGCTGGAATTTATGTTCAGGCTAGTTCTTATGCCGGGCTTGCCGAGGAAGCGCCATCGGCCTACAAGGATATTGATGATGTTATAAATGTGGTCGACAGCGTAGGTATTGCCCGCAAGGTAGTAAAATTACGGCCAATGGCGGTGATTAAAGGATAAGGCGGCCCATTAATCGGATAATACCCCCTCGGTTTTTGTCTATTTCAGAAGAAAACAAGCTGTAACGGTAAAGTGAATAAATTGGTTATGCCGTTGGTTACCGGCGTTTTTAAAAGGCTGTTTTTTTGAAGATAAATAATGGCCATATATTTAAAATAGTTTATAGTTAGGGCAGAACTGGACATATTTTCAAAACACTGTCGTAGTTATAATGCGATTAAACCGATTTGTTGCCATGGATAGACGCTAATGCGTATGTGGCGAGTTACTAGTGAAAGGGTGATTGGTTATGGCAGTGAAACAATTTGTTTCAAAAAGCATATATATTTTCATTTTACTTTTTACTGGTCGTTTTTATGCTGCTTCAAATTCTGAGCCTCTCGTAGAATTGAGCAAAGTAAATAATCATATTCGAACCGACGCATCTTTCAGGTCAAAAAAGAGTACCGCTTCACGGTGTTATGTGCGCAAAACTGTGGCTACACATTTAGATTTGGTGCAACGAGAACTTGAAACGCTTGGGCTTTCTCTCAAGGTAATGGATGCCTATCGTCCATTGTCCGAACAAAAAAGAATATGGAAAAAACATCCAGATAGCCGTTATGTGGCCAACCCAAAGCACGGTTCGCGTCATAATCGTGGGGCGGCTGTTGATGTTCGGTTGGTGAGGTTGCGAGACGGAAAAGAATTATCAATGCCAACAACAACATTTTCTCGAGCATGCCATCGAAATTATGAAGGCATGCAATCGGAAGAGATGAAAAAAAACTGCAAACTCCTTGAGCTGGTTATGGAGAAGCATGGTTTTATTCCATTGCCAACAGAGTGGTGGCATTTTGACTATAAAGAATGGGCGTCCTATAGCGTTTTAGACATTGCAATCAATGATTTGGCCGCTCGCGATGGAGCCACAACGCTTAGCGATCAAGGTGGGGCTGTCGTGAAAAAAGTGGTTCAAAATAAAAAGAATTCTCCTAAAAAAAATAAAAAGAAACAACAGCCAAAAAAACGCAAAAAAAACCAGCATAAAAAAAAGCAAAATTCGCCGCACGTTTTATAGAAATTAATCGTTGCTTGTCTCTATAGTTTTGCTAGACTCCTTCTGAGTTTTTTAAACATAAGAAATACAAAAGGAAGTCTATGAATAAAGCAAAAACAATCGTTACTTTTTCTGTTGCATTAGCAATCATGGTTTTGGGAAAACTCGGAGCAATGTCCGAGGCTTATGACCGTGATCCAATAGCTGTTGGAGCCCATACCAAAACCTCATCTAAGATTGCCAATTACTATGTCGAAAAAGTTAAGGAACATTATCAGAAGCTTGGAAGAAAAGTTAGGGTGCTTGAAATTGGTCCCGGCGATGGCGCAATAACGATTCCATTGATGAGAGAGTGCGGTGACCTTATTGAGCGCCTTGATTGGGTTGAGAAGGATGGTCCGCTTGGCCAAGAGCTACAACGCGAATTAGAGCGTTTGGGCGTTAAGCATGACAATATTTATGGCTATTTTGGTGAAAATGGATGTGCTGAAAAATGGTGCCAAGGAGAAGCTAAAGAAGCGTATGATGTTTGTATAGCAACGCTTCCATGGACGCTCTTTCCGCATTCGTTAGTTGATGCTATTTTAGCCAATATTGACTATCACCTAGCTCCTGGTGGATTGTTTATGTGGATTTTCCTTTGTGGTTCGCGCTCGCTTGGTAATTTTATCAATAAGCACCAAGAATTTGTTAAGGCGATTTCGTTTGCTTTTCCAAAGGAGTTTTTCAAGCGTCACACCGAGTGTTATTTTGATGGAGAATTTCAAGAAAAGATGAAGTTTTTTGTAGAGGGTTCGGCAAATTATCAACAGCCACAGGAAGAACTCATTTTTGATTTGGCGCATATTCACCCAAGTCGTGCAAATGCTCGTTGGGTTTGTTGGACTTACAAACATGATCAAATCGGCTTAAATTGGGATTATATTAACGGCGAAGAAATGAGTGGCAGCTCAAGCGATGGTGCCTCAAGCCGATCAAAAGATGATTCTCCTCGAGAAGATTGATTTTTGTGTTAACAAAACTTGTTGACGTTCGTTAAAACGTGTAATAAAGTACAAAAAGAATCTGAATTTTTCTTAGGGGATGTAGCTCAGTTGGTAGAGCGCTTGCTTCGCATGCAAGAGGTCAGCGGTT
>CAZLQB010000096.1:0-4450 GCA_964561585.1 uncultured Pseudomonadota bacterium | reverse complement strand
TCGGCAGCCTCGGGCCCCATTTTTTCAAATTGTTTTTTTAACTTCATTTTGAGTGGAACTATAAAATCGGTATCTTCTTTTGAAAATGCCTTCGGCTGCCACAAGAATTGCAGAGCCGTATCGGTTGGCCGAGTTAAAGTATCGTCAACATCAAAAATGACGAGCGTCTCTTTATCAGCCTTTGACAATTCAATGCTCGCCTGAGTTATCGAATCAATTTCTTTGATGTCCGCCTTAAAAAATGAACATGCGGGCAAAAGTACCAACGCCAATAATAATGGCTTATACCTATTAAAAAACATATTACTAACCCTTAATTTTAAGATAATTATTAAAATGACACTTTAAAATAGTCACCCGCCTAGCCATAAAAATACCGTCTAATTTAAAGTGATACTTTAAATTAGACGGTCAAATGTCGAAAAGCAATCAAAAACGGCATTATTTTGCCAGGATTATAAGCATTATGGTTTATTGAGCGTTTTTCAACTTATCCAAATCATTCCCAATAATTGCCGGAATATTTCGTGAAATCTTTTCTCGTGTCCAGTCCCACCAGGCGATTGTTTGTAATTCAGCAACCATCTTTTCATCAAAACGGGTTTTAAGAATTTTTGCAGGATTGCCGCCCACCACCGCATACGGCGGAACATCTTTGGTCACCACCGCCTTGGCCCCTATAATCGCACCATTACCAATGGTCACGCCGGGCATAATCGTCGCATCATAGCCAATCCAAACATCGTTACCCACAACGGTATCGCCTTTATAGGGAAGCGAGGCCATATCAAAATCCTTTTCCCACCCTTGCCTGAAAATAAAAAATGGAAAAGAGGAAAAGCCGTCCATTTTGTGGTTGGCACTACTCATAATAAATTTGGCACCGGTTGCAATTGCACAAAACTTACCAATGATCAATTTTTCTTGGGAAAATGGGTAATGATACAAAACGTTTTTGTTTTCAAAATCATCGGCACCCATCTCATCGTCATAATACGAATAATCGCCAATAATTATATTTGGGCGGGTTATCGCATTTTTCAAAAACACGGTGCGCTTATAATCAACCGTAACGCCTGACCCATAAAAAGGGTAACGGCTTGTTGGTTCTGGTCCCAATGACATAAAATTCCTTTCTGTTTTTTTTCCTGTCACACGCTTCGGCGGTAATTTTTACCTAATTTGTAAAATCGGGCAATCCTAATTCTGCGACAATAGCATTAATAACCGCTTTAGACCGCCACTCTTTTTCCTTATTTACTATGGGCTGAGTATTTTGATTATATTGAATTCCATTTTCACAGGTCCAAGAAATTTGGTTAAAAAGGGCGTACATGGTAACAAGTTTACGTTGATATGCATTAAGACCCAATTCATCCATAACCGCGTTAGCATACACTTTTCCGTGACGGGTACCGTACCAGCTCAGCTTTATTCTACCCACCGCTTCCAATGGGTCACCCTGCGTTAATCCATCTAAATCAACCAAGCCATTAAATACGCCATTATGTATCATCACATTATTAGCGCCTATATCGCCATAATACGTTACCGACGTAACCGAATCAAAATACTGTTTATATTCGGTATATAATTTTTCTGCCAATGCCAACATAGTCTTATCTATCACGCCGGTTCTCCGACCATGCTCATTCGACTCATTTACCCATATTCTCATTCGTTCGGTCCAGGTATCACTAACCTCATTATCGCCACCACCCCAAATAACGCCAAACTTCCCATTCGTTGGAATAGTTTTTACCTTGTTAAATATGGCGACAATTGCTTTTGCAAGCCCCCTTAATTGCTTGTCGGTAAGGCTTTCTATTGCTGACCCAAGATCGCGCCCCTCGATTTTGCTTTGAATTTGGTAAGCAAGCGGAATCTCTGCTTTGCTATAATCTTCCACCAAAATATCTGGCACCTTGATCCCCAAAGCTTTAAATTTAGGGATATGGTCGCGCGAGCCCAGCAAAAATTTATCATGTTCGCTCAGGCGCACAATCACCTCTTTATCTTTTAAGCCAACATCATAAACTTCATTACAAATACCGGTAACAATACGTTTGACAAATGTTGGAACACATCCAAATCGAGATGCAATTACAATCCATACCATTTGTTCATGCGATAGTTCATTTTTTTCCATAGATTTTGTGTATCCTTATTTTGCAATATATCACTCTGTTTAATCTTGTATTCAAAAAATATCCAATGCTCCAAATTAAACGCGTGGTCTAAAATTGGCTGCTCGTCTTTGGTAAAACCCCAGAAAAAATACGCTTTAGTTGAATAACAGTAACCACGAAAACTCAGAATCGACGAACATTCGTACGCCAACCCGGGCTATTTAGATGATTTAATAAGAAGAGGCTTTCATAACGCACCCGCTAAAATGAGGGGCTAAAAATTATAACAATGTCACCAGAAAGAATAGCATAAAAAAAGGTTGCCGGCTAATCCAACAAGCTCACATTTATAGAAAAAGCCCTGTTTCCCTATTTGCTATTTTAATAAAAAGGGGTAAATTAAGAAAAATTACATGTTGTGAAATATCGATACATTGAGAAGTTTATGATTCGCCAAATACAAAATACCCTAACCGCTCAAATAAGCGCACCCGCGTTAAGCGAATCATTTGTCACCTCAATGCAATCCAACCATGCTTCGTCAGCCATTATTTCTCATGCATTAATGGCAGGCTTTTGGTTTACAGCAAATCAATTTGCCTCTATGCATAATAATAGCGCTGGCCGGGATTGGTATACAACATAAAGCAAATAAGCAAAAGTTAAAAACCAAACCCCGGCCCAAAAAGTCGGGGTTTTTTGTTTCTCTACACCAAAACAGAAAGGGCCTCACATGTCAGAAGTCAAAAAAATACCGTTCATAGCGGCCGTGCTCATGAACATCAATATCATCGTCGGTAGTGGAATTTACCTATTTCCACCATTAATGGCCAAGCAGGCAGGCGGCTTAAGTTTTATGGGTTGGTTTTTGGTTGGCATATTATTACTTCCAATTGTTTTAACCGTTGCTCAAGCGGCACGCATATTTCCCGGGGAGGGCGGTTTTTACCATTATTGCAAATCAGCGTTAGGGGAAGATGTTGGCTTTATCGCAAACTGGGCATACCTGCTTGGTTATATGGGCACCGTTGCGACAATTACCACGGGGGTCCGCGATATTCTTATTAATTCGGTTGGCATAGGCCTTATCAAAGAATACCCAATCGTTTTCTACCTTGCATTTATCCTCCTTATTTCGCTTTTAAACATGGTAAGTATCAGGCTGGTAAGTAAAATTCAGAGCGGGATTACACTGCTCAAATTGATCCCCCTTCTCCTTATGCTTGGCGCTATTTATTTTTATTGGAATCCATCATTTGACTATCAATTGGACCGAATTGGTGATTTAGGCGGAACGGTCCCCTTGGTTCTTTTTGCCTTTTTTGGCTTTGAAAGTTGCTGCAATATTAGTCACTATATTCGCGGCGGCTCAACAAAAGCATCAAAGGTCATCTTGCTCGCATTTTCAACAACCGTGTTTTTGTATGCAATTTTTCATTTAGGCATGTTGCACATTATGGGAAGCGGAGCGCTGGCTACGTACGGCGTCCAAGGATTCCCGCAATTTATGGGATTTTCGGCAAATATTGCACAAATTTTGGGGCTTATACTTATTGGTGACATATTGCTGAGTTATAGCAACACCGCTTATGGCGCAGCGCTTAACAACATTACCAATCTCAACATATTTGCCAAACATGGCCTCGTATTTCAGTCAAAATATCTAGCAAAACTCAATAAATATGGCATGCCATCACGCGCTGCAATTATTCATGCATTATTCATCCTTGCCTTGGTAACCCTTGTGCCAAGCACCACAACGCTCGTTGCCATTACGGTGCTGGGTGTTTGTACCACATTTTTCTTTACCGTTTTATCGGTATTTGTGCAAAGCTTACGCACCAAAAGTTATGGAGCCCTTATCATATCGGCAATTGCATTTATATCGGTTGGCACCTTCGTTTATCTAACCTGGACAACAAAATTAGGGGCCGATAATTTGACGCGCTTACTTTATGCAACACCAATTCTGGTTGGCATACCCGCAGGATATTTGATGTATCGACGACAAAAAAGACACAGCAATCAATAATTAAGCTTTCATTGGAAGAAGCCTGACGAGGATTAATCCTCGTCAGGCTTAAAAATTCCCGCCTGCCCGGTTTCTGGCTCAGCAATCTTTTTCAATACAAAATTCATAATGCTTTGCGCATGTTTAATTGCAAGCTCAGATTCGGTAAAATCTGGTATTTCGAATTCTATTGGAGATCTAAATTGGCTTGAGAATTGGTTTATGTAGTCGGCAGCATCAAACTTCTTTTGAAAATCCCGATCAAACTTCATGCATAATTCAAAAGTCTTTTTCTTTTCAAAGATATCTA
>CAZLQB010000095.1:1655-4458 GCA_964561585.1 uncultured Pseudomonadota bacterium | reverse complement strand
ATGCGCAAAGTTATAAAATACCTGTCGAGTGCTAAAATTAATTCACGGGCTCGAACGGTGCATCCGGCAAATGTTATTGCCAGAAACGGTGCGAGTCTGGTTCGTATTTGGATGTTTGCGCAATTGTATATCGCTGGTTATGCGGCCCTTGGGGTGAGCGCTATTAATGGCCTTACGCTTGCAATGACCATTTGGAGCATTATGTTTGTGCAATGTTTTAGGTCGGCAACGCGGCCACGTGTTTCCGAAACGATTGATCAGGCGATAAAGGACGGCTCGCTTGCCTATTCGCTCAATAAACCGTACTCGTTTATCTTGTTTCACTACTTTAGTTTTTTAGGGCGCGTGCTTCCTGGCATGGTGTTGAATCTTTTTATGGGGGTTGCGGTAGCGTATTTGCTTATCGGCGGGATTCCATTTTGTGTGAACGGCTTTATTGCCGGATGTTTTATGCTCTTTTTTGGGTATAGTCTCGATTTTCTTATAAATTTTCTTATAGGCCTTTCTGCTTTTTGGATTGAAGATGCGACTGCTGCCGATTGGATTTATCAACGAATTCAGTATGTTTTTGGTGGACTCATTGTTCCTATTTCTATATTTCCTGCAAAAGTGGCGGTTGTTGCCGAATACTTACCGTTTACCTACCTTTATTACGGCGCCGCTCGAAGCATGGTAAAGTTTGATCCATCGCTTATCTTTAAATATTTTATGCTGCAGGGTGGTTGGATTATTCTTATCGGATTTTTGACGATTGTTCTTTTTAAACGAGGAATTAAATATGTTTCTCTTAATGGTGGTTAATTACATTAAGCTTACGCTGAGCATGCTTAAACTCAATCTTAAGTCGGTTATGGAATATCGCACAAGTTTTGTCATGCAAATTTTTGCCATGCTTATTAGCAACGCCTCATTTGGTTTTATGTGGTTAATTTTTTTCAAGCGGTTTCCTGTTGTGGGCGGGTGGACGTTCCAAGATACGATGCTTTTACTGTCACTTTCGTCGCTCAACTGGGGGATCGTTAATCTTTTTGCCTCAGGGACCGCATTTCTGGCAAAGGCAATTGCCAATGGTGAACTTGATTATCAGCTTACATTACCAAAAAATCTTCTTTGGCTTATTGCGACGAGCAAAGCAAATTTTGCGACAAGTATTGGCGACATCATTTTTGGCGTAATGGCCTATTGTTTTGCTGGCAGTCTAACAAATCTGCAACTGCTCAACTTTGTGCTTATGGTGCTTATTACCGCCGTTATTTTGTTTAATTTTATTCTTATTACACAGTCAATTGGCTTTTTTGTTGGTAATTTTGAAGATGCGGCCGATCAATTATTTATTGTGCTTCTTTTTGGAACCTATATGCCACAGGGGGGCATTCATGGTTTTTTGAAACTTATTATGATGACTATTTTACCGGTTATGCTTATTGGCAAGGTTCCGGTCGAATTGATTCGGGTATTTAGTTGGACGAGTTTGGGTATTCTTTTGGGGGCGGCAATTGTTTCAACCGTTTTTGCTTTATGGCTATTTAATCGAGGGCTTAAGCGTTACGAGTCAGGGAATTTGATCGGTGTTAAAATGTAATTATAAAAAAGGGCCTCGTTTTTGGCGAGGCCCTTTTTTTATAACCCAAATTTTTAACTCAAATACGGCTAGCCATTAAGAAACCCTTGTGCCATTTTCAACAGGTCCGCCAACGGTAACCATACGCATATTACCTTTATCGTCTTTTGCAAATAACATCATGCCGCGCGATTCAAGTCCCATCATTTTGCGAGGGGCAAGATTGGCAACATAAACGCCTTGCTTGCCGATTAGATCTTCGGGCTTAAAGTATTGCGCAACGCCCGATAAAATTTGGCGTTGGCCTTGTGCGCCCAGGTCGACCTGCAATTTGTAGAGCTTTTCAGAGCCGGTAACCGATTTACAACTTGTTACGGTCCCCACCAATAATTCAATCTTGGCAAAATCATCAATGACGATAGTTGGAACCGTTTCGATTGGTTTTTCGGGTAATGCAGCTGCTGGTTTTTCCTCGGTAATAACGACCGGGCGAATGAATAACGGCTCGTTTAATTTGGTAAGCGCATATGTTTTGGCGAACGCATTTTCACGTAATTCGTGGTCATAATTAAAGTTCTTTTTGAAGGTTTGGCCAAGTGTTGTCAATAAGTGTTCCATTTTATTAGGCATTACCGGCCACAATAAAATAGCGACGGTGTTTAAGCTGTGGCAGGCGGCGTAAATAACTTCTTCAAACATTTCACGGTTTGATTTGCACAAAATCCATGGCTTAAATTCTTGAAAATAGGCATTAACGGCCGATAAATGTTTCCACGCTTCGGCAAGGGCAATGTGAAAGAGCCCCTTATTCATTTCTTCCCAATAAAAACGGTACATTTCTGCACATTTTTCGCGCAGAACAATTGTCGCGGTTTCAAGGTCTTTAGGTGGTTTTACTTCGCTCAGTCCGTTGTTCAATGCCAATGCAACGGTTCTGCTGAGTAAGTTGCCAAGGTTATTTGAAAGGTCTGCCGCAACATGTTCTTCAAGATTTTTTACATCAAATTGGCCATCATGCATTACGGGGAAGTTGCGTAATAAATAGTACCGTACCGCTTCAGCGCCATAAGTATGGGCTAAGTCCTGCGGATCAACGGCGTTACCTAATGATTTTGACATCTTTTTGTCGCCGCACAAGATGTACCCGTGTACCAATAAGTGGCGCGGGAGTGGTAAATCGGCTGCAATCAAAAATGCGGGCCAATAAACGGCGTGAAATCGAACAATGTCTTTTGCCATAAC
>CAZLQB010000095.1:0-1645 GCA_964561585.1 uncultured Pseudomonadota bacterium | reverse complement strand
CAGCCGGCCACCAAAAAGCCAGTTGTTCGTCCGCTTCTTTGGTGTTTTTCCCATAACCAAGAGCACTGATGTAATTGTTTAGTGCATCGCCCCAGACATACACTGTGTGGCTAGGATCACCCGGAAATGGAATTCCCCAGGAAACGGTTTTGCGAGAAAGACTCAAATCTTTGAGGCCAGATTTAACAAACGAAATGACTTCGTTTGCGCGTTCTTTTGGGATAATAAAGTCTGGATGTTTTTCGTAAAAATCTAATAACTGTTGTTCGTAGGCAGATAACCTGAAAAAGTAGCTCTCTTCTTCCATTTTGCGTAATGGTCGATTGCATGAGGGGCATACATGATCGATTGCTGCACCTTCTTTAGTTGATTCATTTGCGATATTTACAAAGGTTTCGCAGGGTACGCAATACCATCCTTCATAGGTTGATTTGTAAATGTCGCCTTGGTCTTGTAATTTTTTAATCCATGCAACAACGGCAGCCTCATGTTCGGCGTCGGTTGTTCTGATAAATTTGTCATATTCAATGCCGTACATTTCCCATACTTTTTTAAATTCAGGAATCATTGAATCAACAAATGCTCGTGGGTCTTGGCCAAGTTCTTGTGCCTTTTCCTGTATTTTTTGACCATGTTCATCTGTCCCGGTCAGCATGAATACCTTTTTGCCCATGACTTTATTCCACCGAGCAGCAACGTCGGCGATAACCGTTGTGTATAACGTTCCTAAATGGGGACGTGAATTAACGTAATATATTGGGGTGGTGACGTAAAATTTGTTTCTATTCATTGTATATCCTGATTTTAAATATTGTCTTAATTGACATAATTCTAATGATTTGTCTTTTCAAAACGTGTCCACAATAGCTCATTTGTCATCCTGAATTCATTTCAGGATCCATCTTAGTATATATATGCAGCATCTTTTTATAAGGATGGATGCTGAAACAAGTTCAGCATGACAAAAAGGCGCTGATATTTTTTACCACATAAGGCAACGCGGAAAATGTGGTGCTTTAAACGAAGAAGGGTAGGAGCTCCAAAAGATTTTATTTAATCTTTAGACATTTTCACCTCAAGGGTGTGTCTTGCTCGTAAGAGCTTACGGAGTCATATCCTACCCACTTATAACCTTACCGCAACTTTATGCTTTTTGCAAGTCGGCCCGCCCATTAAACTGGGCCAAATTTTTGAAAAATCGATCCCAGCGAATTTTTTTTGTCCAAAAATCTATGGGGTGCTTAATGAGTTCAAGTAACCAAAAAGCCTCACTGCTATCCAGTGAGAAAATGGTAAAACTTGCTCGCCCATAAATTAATTTTTCGTCTAAAAAAAACCAGTAGCGACTATCGCGGCTATTTTTGCGGCTGTCGCCCATCATCCAATATTTTCCTTGCGGTATGGTAATTGGTCCAAATTCATCAACGCATCGCAAGGCGCCAGGCGAGGTCGTTTCGTAGCTTGGTGTTTGAGGATAACTGAGGGCAAAATCGCTTGTTATTGGATCGCGTATTACTTCGTCATCGGTCAAATTATAAAACGGTTGAGCATCAAGTGGTTTTTGAGGATCATATGCACAAACCGGCATGTGGTGTATACGGCCGGGTCTTGTCTGTGATCAGCGAACCACCCAATTTTAAGAAAA
>CAZLQB010000094.1:2790-4573 GCA_964561585.1 uncultured Pseudomonadota bacterium | reverse complement strand
CGGTTCAACACAGATGGTCGGTGCGTCGAGCATCTCAAGGTCTTGCATGGTTGTCACCCCCGCAGGAATCTTCTGCCAAAAAATAAGCTCAAGTGTTGTTACCATAGTCCCCGTGTAGGGAAGCATGGTAATCTTTTGTTGGCGTGCTTCGGTTATATCAAGCCCCGAGAGAGCGAGGTCTATCTTTTCTTGATTAAGCGCAAGCAGTAAGGATGCCAATGAACCGATGTCTTGGATCTCCACTGGCCGCCCAAGGCGATTGCCCAGTTCTTGAGCAACATCAACATCAAAGCCTTCAAAGTTACCCTGATCATTAACCACCATGAAAGGCGCCCAGCCACTCATCATGCCGATGACCAAGGGACTGGGGCCCGACTGAGGTTGGCGCACCATCAAAAGCACACTAAAACCAACTACACAAAATCCAATAATTCCTAATAAAGTTTTTGAAAAAGTGTTCATAGTTTTCCTTTATAAAATAAACGTACGTTCTACAGATACGTCCTGCTCAATGGGATATTATCCTATTTTGTTGCCTCGAACTTGGTTTAGGATCCATCTAGTGTCCTCGTAGAAATGATACTTGGTGAGGTGCCGAAATGATCCGTGAAGCAAGTTCGGACAATCGTTCAGCACGACAAATGGGGACATTAAAACGCCAAAGTTGCGAGAGTCGCATGACTTTAAAAAACAATTAACAAAAAATGGTTACGCAGGCAAAACCCTGCAACGATTAATGGGTATGATGGTGGAAATGATGGTGATGATGCTGATGATCAGCAGAAAGAAGATTGAAAGAATGAGGAATAGGAGAGATAAGAGAAGAAACAGAAGAAAAAATAACGAAACCCACGGCTTCTAAAAAGCCCTGAGCGCTTGCCTTAGTCGGCATGTTGAACAAGCATCGCTGGCTTGTCATGATACACTCCTTTGATTTATTTAAAATTATACTTACAACAGTTTTATTGTAATTCAATTTGTAAGCAATGTCAAAAAGGTTTTTAAAATCGAATAAAAGTGTGATTTTTTGAGTTTTGATATGCCTGATTTTAGTTAAAACGCATAAAATATTGAATAAAGCTTGATATGATTTGATGATCTATAATCTTTTTTAGAAAACACTAGGCCTGATCCAGATTTTAAATATTTTTCAAAGGCAACTGCTTTTGCTTCCTCTCTAAATGCAAAGTAGGCTTCTAATTGCCATGGCCCGTACTTTGCCGTGTGAATAGATTTGCCTTGATTATGATCTGCAAAACGTTCTTTTAAGTCGATTGTGTATCCAGTGTATGTTTTGTCTGGACATAGTGTTGATCGGAGAAGATAAACATAAAACATATTTTTTATTTGTTAAGATGTATGAGTCCGCCTTCGCATAAAGCTTCGGCGGGACAGCTTTCGCTCAATTTTTCTATCAATATCAATTCCATTAAGAAAGTGGCCTGCCCAGCTGAAGCTACCCTGTAGCGAAAGCTGGCTCCCCGTACGGGACTATCTTAGAACTTTTGTGCCCGAAGTTTTTATGCAGGAAAGGATTCATGATATTATTGGCGGTGGGTGTTGTGCATTGGGCTTAAGACCACTCGTGGTGCAACCATAATTTTGTAATGCTAATTTTGCGTTTTTCTGTATATTATTTTTAGTGTGAAATCTATGGGCAAGACTGAAAATTATGCGAGGGAAAACAATGTTACCAAAATTGCCGCTTGATCTTAGTACTTTTCGTGAGCTGCGCAAGTCACATTATATGTACGTAGATAAAACAAAATATGCCTACGATATT
>CAZLQB010000094.1:0-2780 GCA_964561585.1 uncultured Pseudomonadota bacterium | reverse complement strand
TGGGCGTCGCTATTTTCTTTCTCGTCCCCGCAGGTTTGGCAAATCGTTATTTGTATCAACGCTCAGAGAAATTTTACACGGAAACAAGGAACTCTTCACGGGTTTATACATAGGTGAAAGTGATTATCGTTGGGAAAAACACGGTGTTGTTGAGTTTGATTTATCAACGCTTGGTATCGATAGCCCAGAGACACTTAAAACCGGACTATGCCATGCACTCGAGGAAATCGCACATGACTATTCCCTCGAAATTGAAACTGATTTTACCAGTCCAGAGCTTGCATTACGTGACGTGGTTAAGGCACTCCATAGTCGCTTTGGCAAAGTGGCCGTTTTGGTTGATGAGTATGATAATCCAATTCTACAAGTCCTCAAAGATACAAGCCGCTCAGAGGAAATTCGCAATGCCATTCGTCGCTTTTTTTCAGCTATTAAGGGGTTGGATGCGTTTATAGATTTTGTTTTTATAACGGGTGTTAGTTCATTTACCAAAGCTGGATTATTTTCTGGAATTAACAATCTGCGTAACATGACGCTTAACGATAAGTTTGCGGGTATTTGCGGCTACACTGAAGAAGAGGTTGAACATTATTTTTCCGGGTATATTCAAGAGTGGAGCAATCAAGGAAACATTCCATATAATAATCTGCGTACTAAAATTAAGGACTGGTACAATGGTTATTCTTTTGGGAGTAGTGTTTCGACGGTGTATAACCCGTTCTCTTTTATGAATGCACTTGAGGCACAAGATTTTAAGAATTTTTGGTTTCAATCAGGAACCCCAACCTTTTTGATCGAAGAACTTAAAAAAGAATATCGCAAAGAAGAATCCCATATTATTGACCCAGAAAAATTTGAAACGACGGAAGACTCTTTGGGGATATTTGATGTTGGTGCAACACCACTTCCATCACTCATGTTTCAAACGGGATATCTCACCATTACTGCTTTCGATCAAGAAAAAAATCTCTATAAGCTTGGATACCCAAATCATGAAGTGAAAACCGCGCTACAAAAACATCTTCTTGGTATCTTTTCACAGTTGGATTTTTTGCAAGCTGAAAGGCTATCACTACAACTACGATCAGCCTTTAATAACGGCAATATCGATGAAGTTGTATCGCTAATCAAGCAACTTTTCACTAACGTTCCCTACCAATTACACGTTAAAGAAGAAAAATTTTATCATGCTCTTTTACAGGTCACTTGCGGTGCCGCTGGTATGAAATCACAGTCAGAATACTCGATAAGCCATGGGCGAATTGATTTAGTTCTTGATCTACCAAATATCTTGTATGTAATTGAAGTAAAACTAAATGATACAGCGGATGTCGCCATGGAGCAAATTGAAGAGCGCCGTTATTATGAGCCGTTTCTTAGTTGTGGCAAGCCAATAACATTACTTGGACTATCGTTTAAAAAAGAGCCTAAAATTTTCGATCTGACCTATAAAGTTAAATATTTAAAGACAGATTCTTCTAACTAAAAAAAGAGCTGAAAGACTTCGATATCACCATGCGCCAATCCCACAAAAAGATATTGTTCTTTGGGCGAATATGCTAGCGAGTACACTCTTTCTTCGCACGGGATGGTTGCAAGACAAGTCTGAGATTCGGGATCCCAAATCTTTATGGTCTTATCGCGCGAACCAGAAATAATTTTATCGTTTACTACAAGTAGGGCATAAACCCTATCCTTATGCCCATAAAACGTTGTTTTGCTTATACCAGAATCGACATCCCAAGTTATTATTGTGTTGTCATCCGCTGCTGATACGAGCGTTTTATCATTTAATTGCCTCACAACATTAACGCAGTCTGTATGGCCTTCAAATGTTTTGACGCATGGAGATTTATCGTGAGAAAGATCCCATATTTTTATGGTCCCATCCCACGAAGAGGTAGCTAGGCAACCTAAAGTTTTTAATTCTATAAGCGAACTAATCCAGGCAATATGTGGTTCTGTGTCAATTGTCTTTATGCATACATCTTTATCGATATCCCAAATCTTGATAGCCCCTTTCCATGTGCTAAAAGCAATACTGCCACTACTCAATTGAGTAGTGGCATCAGCGTATATATGTTCTTTTTCAAGATTAGAAAGCGAGGTACAAGTATCATTCTTTGTATCCCAAAGATTAATTATGTGGTCATTTGAGCCACACGCAATTCTTCCATCTGCCAACTCTTCAACAGAATTTATCCATCCTGCATGGTTATATAAGTGCTTTATGCAAACACCATCCATGCCCCATATTCGCATGGTAGTGTCAGCCGATCCTGAAACGAGCTGTCCATTTTTAAGTATTTTCATCGACTGGACAATGTCTTTGTGTCCTTTTAATGTGAATATTTTTTTAAATGTAACAGGGTTGAGATTTTTTTTTGGTGTCTCTGTTGTCGCTTGCGCATTAAACACTAAGCTGCACGCAACCAACCCAATAAACACATACTGTGCCCTTACCCACATAATTCCCCCTCCATCAAACTACAGATGACCACAATGAACCACTCACATGACATCCCATTCACTATAACACCTCGCTATTTACTAATGCAATCAACTTGGGGGAAAATAGCGTAACGCTTTAGTTCGCGCCCAATTCAACCTTGCTGCGTAAATCTTATCTGGATTTTTGAGGGATTTAAAAAAATAGACATAGAACATATGGGTTACTATTTAGAAACTAAAAACCCCCTGCGATTTCTTACAGGGGGTAAATTTTAGTGGCTCCCCGAACAGGATTCGAACCTGTGACAAAACGATTAACAGTCGTTTGC
>CAZLQB010000093.1:0-4598 GCA_964561585.1 uncultured Pseudomonadota bacterium | reverse complement strand
TTGTATGCATATCAAAAAGGGTTATTTCAAAAAAAACAAGAGCGAGATTTGCCTGGTGATGAATATTTAACATTAAACGAAGTGTGATTGGACATAAAGATTTATTGGGGATGGGCGTTCAATGCGTTTACGAATTGTTTTTTTATTACTACTTTTTTTTGTTCTGGCTAGAAATAGCATCTTTTGTTCGTTGACCTGCCCGTCAATTTCCTTTTGCATAGCCGATATCAAGTTCGATGGCGAGAAGCTTAAAATTTGCGAATTCGGCCAGGGCGTGTTTTCTACCTTCAGGGGTTATGATACACTTCATGGAAAAGGGGCGTTGTGGTCTTTGGTATGGGCATATTTAGCTCAGTTCAAAAAGCCTGTTTTGGTTGTGTCGTCGCAGCTCAATGGTACAAATATGGAAAGAATAGCCGTTGATGAGTTGAGGCAACGCGGGGGCAATGTTTTTTCGTCTTTGTCGGACCTAATAAAAGATAAGCGATTTAAGCAAATAGTGGCGCAGGATAAAGATAAACAAGAGCGAATGACTATTTCCGATTATTCTGGTTTTGTTATTGTTCGACAAGACTCATTTTATATACAAAATTTTATAAAAAAATATCCAAGCATACTGTTTTTTGACGAAAAAAGTTCACGCTTTGTTGGGAATAAGCGTTTAACGCATTTATTGTTTGATGGGGATTCAGATTTAATGCAGTATCGTCCGCGATGTAAAATCTGTTCCAAGAATAAGTGCGTGTCTCAGGCAATGGCTATTTTTAAAGATATGCCATCTGAAAAATATGTTATAAAGCCGATTAATTCATCTATGGGTAGAGGTATTGCTATTGTCGAAAAAGACTTTTTGAAGGATGCTTTATTTTGTGTTGCGAGTAAGAAGAGTGAATTACCCGTCTTAAAAGATTCGGCATTAGATTATTGGCAGCTGGATAAAAATGATAGTTTTCTTGTTGAGGAATTTGTGGCATCAATGCCTGTTTATGTTAACGATAAGTGGTATGATCCGACCATGCGGGTTGCTTTTATCGTAACTACCGAAAGCGGAGCAACGCGGGTTACCTTTTTAGATGCCTATTGGAAGTTGCCAGCAAAGGCTATTTCTGAGGATGGAACGCTTACCGAGGTTCATAAATCGCATATCGTTAAGGGGGGCAAAAGTTCTTGTGTTGTTAGCCTTGATGACTATACGTGTGTTACAAGAATTCTTGATGGAGTGCTTCCAAAAGTTTTTAACAAAATGCTGGCCGCGTGATGGCTAATATGATGCGTAAAATAGTTTATTGTTTTGGTTGGATGAGTTGTTTAATTTTAAGTAGCAATTTTCCCATTTTTGCCACTAAGCAAAAAACCAAAACACCTGAAATTACGTTTAGTTCCAATACTTTAGATGGTGCGGTTGTGATGACTGTGCCAAAAGATCATTTTGCGACCGATATTTCGTTGGGCATTGTTGATGTAAAATTTGATGGAGAAAACCTTAAAATTTGCGAGCTTGGCGAGGGTTCGCGTTCTGGTTTTAAGGGGTTTGATAAATTTTATGGCAATGGTGCTTTATGGCGAATGTTTTGGCTTTTTTGTAGCAGTTTGAATTTGCGGCCATGGATGCTTTGGGACAGATTTTCTAATGATACTCGTATTGCCAATGCATTTAGCGAATATGAGGCATTTGGGGGAAGATTTGCTCATGACTTGCGGGCGTTGGAGAAGGACAGTGTCTTTAACGATTATCTAAAAAACGAGCGGGCTGCCGATTACTTTTCTGATTTTAATGCTTTGGTGATTGCACGCGATAATTGTTACCGCGATGCCCAGCTCAAAAATTTTAAGAAAAATTATCCACGGGCGTTGATTTTGTCTGAGGCGCTTGGTCCATTTGGTAATGATAAATTGCTTATGCATTCATTATTTGACGATGAATTGCTCAAAAAATATCGGCCCAAGTGTATGGTTATGCAAAAGCAGTATTATCGCGGGATGGCCAAATGTATTACCGAGCAGTTAAAATGCGATTGTTATGTGATTAAGCCAATAAATTCATCCAAGGGAAATGGCGTTATTATGGTTAAAAAGGCCGATTTATTCAAAACGTTGCGGACGGTATTGGAGCGGCCAGAATCTTTGCCCGACATTAAAGACCCAACTTATGGTTATTGGGTAAAAGATAAAAGTAAGACCTTTTTGATCGAGGAATATGCGCCATCGAAGCTTATTGAGTTTAATGGGGCGCAATATGATGCGACGATGCGGGTAATGTATATCCTTTTTTGTGATAAAGGGCGGATAGGGATACTCTTTTTGGGTTCGTATTGGAAGTTGCCGGCAAAAAGTATACATGAGAAATGTTTGCTAACAGAAAAGCATAAATCGAGTATTAAGGCGGATAACGTTGGCTCAGCGATGGTTGATCTGGTCGATTACAAAAAGGTTACGGGAATTTTGAAGGCCGCCTTGCCGATGGCCTATGTCAAAATATTACAGGATCGTGAGCGTTGCGCCAAAGTGTGATGCTTTTCTATTTGCATTTATCTTGTTTTCCTCGCACATTTTCACAGATTAAGGTAAAATAGGGAAATGTTGTGATTATGTATTTTCCTATTTTTAATGAACTTTAATGAAAGGTGTTTCGTGTCAAAATTAGATATATTGCTTGAGCAAACTTCTTTTTTACTTGCAAAACAAACAGAAGCAAAAAAAGAATGTTCCGATATTTTTGCAAATTTCATTTCTGCAGTCGACAAAAAAGCCCAGGGCGCTAAAAATGCTGAAGATGCCCGAAGCTTAGAAAAAATCCATAGCTTGATCGTGGAGCAGGCCAAGCAGTTCGATGAAGAAACACAAGAAGACATCGAGTTTTTAGCAGAACAACTGAAAATGCTTGAACAGGTTAAGGGTATTTCGGACAAAGAAAAAGCTAAAGAAGTCATGGCAATGTGTGTTGATGAAAACGAAGAGCTTTTGCCTACCGACGAATTTAAGCGCAATGTCATCGAAGAAGGTGAGCTTTCAAAAGAAAACTTGCTTAATATGGTCGAAGACCTTACCGAAGCAATCAACGAAGGCAGCGTAAAAGAAGTAGAATTGCTTATGGAAACGCTTGTTCTTGATCAGGGCGAACTTGATGAAGAAGATGGCGACGAAGACGAATGTGACTGCGAAGATTGCGATGAAGACGGCGACGACTGTTCTTGCTGTTCAAGTGGCAAAGAAAAAGGCTGCTGCGGCGATAAAAAGAGCGGAGACGTTGATCTTTTCGCTGAATTTAACGAATATGCCGAACGCGTAGACGGTAAAGATAAAAAGAAAACAAACTAATAATTCTGGGGTACGTTGACGCTATGAAAAAACTTTATATAGAACCTGGGTGTGTTTCGTGCGGTTCGTGTGCGGCTATTTGCCCACAGGTTTTTACGATGAATCGTACAGCGACTGTTTTGCCTGACGCAAACCTTGAGAAACATGCAAAGTTAATTCAGGAAGCGGCCGACTTGTGTCCCGTTCAGGTTATTGTGTTTGATGACAAAGACTAGTTTTTTTACGAGTGTAGATTTTTATGGGTAATTTTGCCTGGTTGAAAAAAACATTCAAAAAAGAATCACAGGGTGAACGCGATTTTTATGTGCACCTGAAAGATGATTGTACCGAAAATAAAGAACTTATTTTTGCTGGAAAGCTTCTTCAGCGAGCATATAAAAAATATCCTGACAGTCTTGCACTTATTGGAAAAGAGCGATCGATATCCTATCGATCGCTCTTTTTTCATACACTTTTGTTGGCCGATAAGTTAAAACAGCAGGGCGTACAACCTCGAGATCGCGTATTATTGTATTGCGAAAATTCTTTAGAATTTTATGTGGCGTACTGGGCCATTTGGCAGTGCGCAGCAATTGCCGTTCCTATAAATACTTATTTGCACGAACGAGAGCTTGCGCATGTAATAAATGACGCAAATCCGCGATTAATCATAGCGTCTCTGCAATGCCAGGCTAATTTAGATAAGTTTTTAGTTGGTGAAAATCTCGTGCAGCTTCCACCTATAATGGTGACAGCACAGGTGATTGATTGGCAAATTCCTGTTCCTGATGATTTTGATCAAGCTGTGGCAGCATTAACATTGCCAGAACTATCGAGTGATGAGTTGTGTTTGCTCCTTTATACATCGGGGACAACCGGACTGCCTAAGGGGGTTATGCTTTCGTCAAAAAACATCGTGGCAAACGTGGTGCAGGTTGCAGCGCGTATTAAGATGTGTAACTTGTGCGATGGCGAACGATTTTTTTGCGTTCTGCCCCTATTTCATGTTTTTGCCCAAAATGTATGCATTTGGGTTCCTGCAATGACCGGGTCGGCCGTTATCGTTGTGCAAAAAATAGATAGAAAACTTATATTAGAAGGCCTTAAGCATAAGCCAACGTTGTTTGTTGGTATGCCGGCATTATATGCGTTGTTATGTTTTATGAAAACGGCACCCCTTGATACGATTAAATTTTTTGTTTCTGGCGCCGATATGCTTCCGGACAAAATACGATCGGCTTTTAGCATGATTTATGGCAGAAAAATAGCATCTGGTTATGGGCTGACCGAGTCATCGCCCG
>CAZLQB010000092.1:0-4805 GCA_964561585.1 uncultured Pseudomonadota bacterium | reverse complement strand
ATGTATCATCAATTCTGCCGCGATTGTTGCACGCAACGGACCACGAACTATTTTTGAGCCAAGCCAATATTGATAAGCGGCCATCCACTCATCGGCAAATGCCATGGTCAACTTGTTGATCAACAATTTTATATCTACACCAATAATTTCGATCGCTTTATTTGTTATCATGAGAACTCCTATTTAAAAAGAATTAAGTTACCAGAAACAGCTCAGCCCCCTTTAGCTTACAGACCTCTCTATTTTTTTGCAAAAAATACAAACATCATTGCATATCAGCTACTACCTATGCAAAGCTAATCATATGAATGGAAAAAGAGTTGTCATGCGCGACAATAAGAGGGGTATATGAATAACAAAGCGTTCACACTGATAGAATTAATGATTGTTGTTGCAATCATCGCATTTCTCGCCACTATTTCGGTTCCTCAATATTTTAGATATCAGGCCAAAGCAAAACAAACAGAAGTTTCGATGAATCTTGCATCGCTTCACACAGCGGCACAAGCCTATTTTGCCGAACATGGCGAATACTCAAATATTTTATGGGGAGATGGCGGACTCGGGTGGAAGCCTGAAGGTTATAAGGGCGGCGGCAAAGATGAAATTTTTTATTACACCTACGGCTTCAATTTTCCTGGAGCACAAGAAGGCGTACATTACTTCACCGGAAAACTTGGCACCCCAGCAACAGCCCTGGGCGAATCACATGCCGACAAAACATCTTTCACCATAAAAGCAGCCGGCGACATTATGGGCAAAGGTAAAATGGATGTTTGGAAAATTGATGAGAGCCGAAAAATTGAACACGAACAAGATGGTGTAAATTAACGCATCAAAAACGACGTTATGTGCTGACCACAAAAAAAATATATCGCGGCGCCCAACGAAAAAAATGGGCCAAATGGAATACGTGTCATCCGATCATTTCCTGAAATGAGCAGGTAACCCCCGCCAAGAATCATGCCGGTAATTGAGCCTATCATAAGGGTAAACCAAACGCCCACGGGACCTAAAAACGCCCCGATCATGCACAAAAGTTCCATATCGCCAACGCCCAAGCCTTCTTTTTTTGCAAAGAACTTAAAGGCGGCGGCAACAACCCACAAGGTTCCATACCCTATAACAGCACCTAAAATGCTTTCTTTATACGTTATCCCCGTAAAATTGAAAACCGAAAGCATTATGCCAACCGGCGCCAACCAAATGGAAAACAATTGAGGTATAACCATTGCCCGCACATCGGTATGCGTCGCGGCAATTAAGGCACTTAAAAATAACCCGGCGCTTAACAATAATCCGCCCGCATGCAAAATAAGATGATTAGGCATACCACCAACAAAAAGAGAGAGGTCTAATGCCGGAGCATCAACCAACATGAGATAATACATGGGGAAAAAACGGGGAAAAAATTTAACAGCCACCAATACAAAAACAATTGCGGTAATAAGCTCAAAAAATAAATAGAGCGCTGTTATAGATTGCTTACAATTTCTGCATTTGCCACCCAACAACAACCACGAAATAACCGGTATATTGTCGTACCAAGCAATGTTTTTTCTGCAATGAGGGCAATAAGAACGAGCGGTAAAAAAAGGTTTATCAAAGGCTAGTCGATATGCAAGCACGTTGAGAAATGACCCCCAACATAACCCGAATAAAAATATAAAAAAGAACAAAAAAACGAATTCAAAAGCCATGAATAATTACCCCTTAATCCCCGCCTTAACCAAATCGTGGATATGAATTACACCGACCACACAACCTCGATCAACAACAACTAACGTTGTAATATTATGGGTTTCCATAATTTCCAAAGCTTGAATTGCCATTGCCTGCGGCCCTATGGTTTTTGGATTAATATTCATAAGCTGAGCGGCTCGTTGCTCAAAAACGGCTGGACCATTTTGGCAAGCGCGGCGTAAATCACCGTCAGTAATAACGCCCTTAAATTGTTGTTGCTCATCAACAACAATTCCCAACCCCAATTTTTTTGATGATATGATATACATAAGATCGGTAAATAGCGTGTCTTTTGCCACAAAAGGTAAAGCGTCACCTTTGTGCATAAGCGTATCAACGGTTAGTAATAACCTTCGGCCTAGTGCACCGGCCGGATGATAACGGGCAAAATCTATTTTGGTAAATCCTCTGCGTTGGCTTGCAACAATTGCCAAAGCATCGCCAAACGCCATGGTTATTGTAGAACTTGTTGTTGGCGCAAGATTAAGTTCACATGCTTCTCGATCAAAAGGAAGCTGAATAACAAGATCAGCATAATTACAAAGTGGACCCTTGTTGCAACAAATAAGTGCGGTGAAATTACCTTGTAATCGTAGGGATGAAAATAGGTATTCAAATTCGACGCCGGTTGCACTTTTGGAAAGTACAATAATTATGTCGTTAGGTTGAACAACACCCAAATCGCCATGCATAGCATCACAGCCGTGCAATCCAAATGCGGGAATTCCAACCCCACAAAAGGTTGCCGCCATTTTTTGTGCCACAAGCCATGATTTGCCAATGCCCGAAAAAATCACCTTGCCTTTATTGGCAACAATTTTTTCAATTAAATTTTCGGTATTTGATGGGATATTATTTGCCAAACGATTAAGTGCCTCGGCTTCTCGCCCAAGCACTTTAGCAAATGCATTTTGACCTTCATCGCTCATTGCCGTTTGCAACGCCCCAGCCAGTTTTTTTGCTTCTTGTAGTTGCATGAAGTACCCTTTTCTGGCTAAGCAAACGGTTTATTACGATTCTTTGGATTCTTCGGCCTTGGTTTCTAAAGAGCTTCCACGAAGTTCCTCTGAGACCTTGTCGAGCAATTGATTGATATTGTGCTCTTTTTCTTTGACTTTATCATAGAAAAAAATCAAATCAGGTGTATACCGACCATCTATGCGCTTGGCCAAGGATTTACGCATGGATGGCTTATATAACTTCAATCGATCAAGGACCGTATTAAATAATACTTCAGAAAAATCGCTAAATGTCGAAAAATAAACGTGACAGATTCCGTAGTCGGCAGAAAAATCTATGCGGGTTACATAAACTTGAGCAACCGCCTGGTCATCGCCCCCCAAGGCTTGGACCATCGCGGTAATTTCACGCAAGAAAAGAGCTTTTTTCTTCTCTCTCTTGATTACTTGAAAACGAGGATTGAGCATCAGCGATCCATACCTGTAAAATTATTAGGAGCCAGCGCTCTCCATGTTCTTGATGACATTGTTTTTGATAGCGCGCAAAAGTCTTTTACGTCTTTTTTGTGTTGGTGGCTCATAATACACTTGGCGCTTCATATCACGAATGACGCCTTCACGTTCGATTTTTTTCTTGAGTTGCTTTAAGCTTTTCTCAATGTTACCCATTACGTGAAGTTCGATGTTATAGGCTTTTGACATTGTTGGCAAACCCCGTTTCTAAATTAACCGCTACTAAATTCAACTACGCATAAGGACAGTGTAGGGAAAATGCAGAAATTTGTCAAAAAATGAAGGACGGGCAAACCAATCGGCCGCCCGTCCTTAAAAAGTTCAATTTGAATTGTTGCGTTAAGTTATAGTTTATTTGGGCAAACCATATATAACAGCAGCAGCCGCTGTTACCGCTACCCCAAAGGCTGCCCACACCCCGTAGTGATTATTTCCTGCTCGAACAAGCGATGGAGTTTGTGCTGCTTGGGCGCCTTGAGCTTCGGCTTGATCTATTTCTTCAGGCAAATAAATTGGAGCAATGGTCCAAAATTCTCTAATAAAATTAATAACAGCACCATCGTCATCACCATTGATTCGATCGGTATTGGCTGAGTCAACTACAAAAACAGAGCCCTGTTTTATGTATAACGTAACCCAATGGCCACCATTATTAATAAGTACGGTGCCAAAAGGAATAATCCCAGCTTTAATTTGTCCAATAAAATTAACAAAATCATCTGATGTATTTGGAACATAATGAAACTCGCTATCGCCCAAATTCACCTCTTCACAATTTTTTATATCATAAAAAGAATTATTTCCAGATCGATCGTTTGCAACTATCCAGCAATTCTGTATAGAGATGCCTTTTGCAATAGTTATAAGCTCTTCTGCATCATAATTACCTGATGGATCACCTGGAACAGCAAAGTCTTGAGATCTTGTAAAAAAATCAGAAAAATTATCACGGTTATTGAGTGCATTTTTAAGATCAACTTCATCACCCATGCCAAAAGCTTCTAATGTGTTTGCAAAATAAAGGGCATACAAGCCGCACATGGTGCCATAATGATCACCATGAAGATCTTTCAGTCCAGGGTAAAACTGATAAAGGCCCGGAAACTGCTTAAACCCCAAGCCCGTCACATCGTCATGCTTTGCTTGGCCAAAAGAAATTGCATTCTTATATGCCTCATCACACATCCCAATTATAAAATTTTCGGGAGCGGTTGAATGCTCTTTCTTTAGCTTTGCATAAAGTTCAATCCCAACATCACTGGCGCTTTCCCCAACTCGAGCCTTTTTTGCTGGCTCTTTGTCTACAGGTGAGGCTTTTCGCTTCACATCAGCCCGCTTGCTATCTGGTACAACAGAAGGCTTAACGCATCCGCACAAACAAGTTTGTGATGCTGCTTGATTCTCGTAAGTACAAATATCGCAAGCCCATAAAGCTTTAGGTGATTGACTCATTCCCTGCAAAAAAGGGGCCGAAAACAACAAAATAAGAGCTAAAAAAGCCCATTTTTTATTAAAAATGGCTAAAAAACCATTAAAAATATTCATAAGAAACCCTCCATTTATGATAATAAATCCATTTTTATATATTAC
>CAZLQB010000091.1:3094-4889 GCA_964561585.1 uncultured Pseudomonadota bacterium | reverse complement strand
GCGTTGGTAAAGATAGACGGTTGAATTTTTGGACCACGTCATCGGGAGTTGATATGCTTTTTTTTGAGCCATTCATTTAGTTGATGTGCAAAAATTCCCAATGCAATAATACCAATAAACGGCATTAAGTAGTTTAACCCATAGGAAAAAAGATTTTTGGTACACAGATAAATCAAAATACAGCTGCTGATAAGCGCTAAAAATCCGGCTAAATGTTTAAAGAGCGTTAGGAAGGCAAGAACGCTCAAAAAGTAGGCGATCATTGTTCCAAAATCTCCCATGACGGCAAGGCTGTAATCCTTGTTGGCAAAAATAAGAAAGAGCATTGCAAGGACTGATTGAACTATTACGCATACCCATGGTGTTTCATTTTTGTTAAGTTTGATTAAAGCGGACGAAAAGAGGATATGTTTTTCTTCGGCGATGGCAAACAGGTTCCAGTTATTAAAGTAGAACATACCGTAAAAGCTGCCCAAAAATGAGAGCAATATTGACAGGTGAATGAAGTAATTTCCCCACATAATAAAGATAGGGTTTGAAGTGAGTTTGGGGATGATGGATAAAAATGATCCGGTATTTGATGAGCCATGAATTAAAAGAAGGGCAAGCTGTAGCAGCGTATAAATGGTAATAACTAATGCAAATGAAATAAAGATAACTTTGGGGGCGTTTTTTTTGCCATCTTCAATTTTGTCGGCAATTGAGCAGCAGGCTTCTATGCCGATATAAGCAAAAAGAACGAGCGGAATTGTTTCTAGAAAATTTGAAAAATTTATCGATGTGGCCGCTATGTCTTTGAGGTCATAGAGAAAAGGAACGGCAAGGATAACGGCAAGGATTGGGATGATTTTGAAAATAATAAGCCCAATCTGAAAGCCTTCGAGAAATTTTATATTGAGTAGGTTGAAAAAGGTGAAAAAGCATATAACGATAAAATCGAATATTAAACCGTTCAGATGAGTTAGCTTGAAAAATGATGCGAGAAGGCTTGTTTTTTGAAGGTCCTGGCAAAAGGCATGAATGACAATTGCGTTAAATGCGGTGCTTCCAATAAAGTAACTCCAGCCGCTAACAAACCCCCATAAGGGACCGAGTTGTTTGAGGCTATAAACATACAGTCCGCCAGCCGAGGGAAATGTTTGTGAGAGTTTTGCGAGTACGATAACCAAGGGCAAAAGTACGAGCCCGCACAATATCCAGGCTACCGGGGCGAGAATGCCGCCGGACGAAGAAATTTTTGGAACTACAACAAAAAATGCTGCGCCTATAATGATATTTACATTAATCAGTATCGCAACCCATAAAGGGATTTTTATGTGTTGTGCCATGATATTAGCTCACTTTTTTTGATTGAGAGCATTTGAGATATTTATACATCATTAATCCAAGCGGAACACCGACAAAAATCGGCGTCGCATATATAAATCGGGAAAGATTGTCATTCGTACCCATTGCGGTTGTCCACGTGAAGTAAAGAATGATGATGAGTGATATAAAGCCTAGCGAGGCAACGCCCAACTGGAGATAGTCTTTGTGTTTAAGGTTATAGCGAACCACGGCAATAAGCGTAAGGAAGAAGGTTATGCTGACGCCAATATTGGTGATAGCGGTAAGAATGCTTGTATTTGGTATTAACGTTATCAGAATTAAAAAGGCTATAGCATGAAGAATGATTGCGTTGAGGGCAACGCCTCGCTTTGTTGTTTTCGATAAAAATTTTGCGCCAAAAAGAAAGCCACGCTTTGCCATAATATTAATATTAGTGCCTTTTAAGACAAATAAATATATCTTATCG
>CAZLQB010000091.1:0-3084 GCA_964561585.1 uncultured Pseudomonadota bacterium | reverse complement strand
ATAGGTAATTAAATTATCAAGCCCCATGATGTGAAGAATGCCAAGGTGGAATATGGTATATAACGCTGTTGAAATAGCAAAAGCCAAAAGGATAACCTTTGAGGCTTGGGTTGAGCCACCTTTGATAAGATGACTAATGCTGCAGCAGCTCTCAAATCCCCAGAAGCCAAATATCGCCCAGGGGAGCGAGCCGCCAATAGTTGAAATATCGCTTACCGAATAATTAAAGCTTGGGTTCCAGTAGAAAAATATAACGCTAGCGATAAGGAAGAGCGGAATAAGCTTGAGCAGCGTTACGCCACTTTGAATTTTACTGATAACTTCAATGCTCACCAAGTTAAGGAGCGAGATGATAATAATAAAGCCAACATAAAAAAGAAACGTGTGTTCTTCAATGGCTGTCAAGCCAAATTGGCTGATGAGTTTCATGCGAATGATGCTTGCTATTGTTGCTGCGGTTCCCATGTAGCCGAGGAGGTATGCCCAGTTGGCGACAAAGCCGGCCGTTTCGTTAATTCCCGTTTTACAGTAATTATAAAAACCGCCTTCACCAGGAAATATGCGCGCCGCTTGTGCAACTGCCCATATAATAGGTAAAAGCATAAAGGCGACTATTGGCCAACCAAGAAATGCCCAAGTTCCGGAGCTTTTTGCCATAAATTGTGGGTTGGCATAAATGCCCGATCCAACAATGATGTTTATATTCATAAGGACTGCAGCAATAAAGGGTATCTTGCCTTGATTTTCCATAAAACATCCTTAATTTATTAAGATGGTTGATATCAAATTATTCTACATGGCCTCAAGTATACGGATATTGAAAATTATGCCAAATTTTCAACGATACCGTCAAATTTGTTAAAGTGTTGCTTGAAAATTTGATTCGGTATGGTAGCATTGACTATGCTTGCGGTCTGAATAAGTGGATTATGATTCGGTTTGCGGTTGTAGCGCACTTAATGGACGTGTGGCAAGTGTCGAATAGTGGTATTGTAAAGTTTAACTTTATTTTCTGAGAGGTTGGAATAGTTATGGAAAAGACGTCAAGGACAATGATTAAAGGATCCGTTATTCTTTTATCAATTGCTTTATTTCCTGGTTGTGGAGTAATGGATTATTTCAAGAAGAGTGATTCAAAAAAGACAGAGGCCGCCGCCGAAGTAAAAGGTGATGGCGTTGTTTTGTGTACCGTTAATGGTAAGCCTGTAATTCATGAAAGCGGCTTTAATAAGAACATTAACCAAATGTTACAAGCAAGCCCATATTTCAAAGGTGCCGGCGCCGATTCATTGCCTATGTCAATCAAGCGCAAGTTTTTTGATGAGTTGATCAAACAAGAGCTTATTCTCGTTGATGCAAACAAGACAAGCATCGAAAATGATGCAGAGTTTATTAAGGCTTATAATGAAATGAAGGAACTTTTGCAAAGATCTCTGAAGATTCAGTTCTTTGAAAAGAAGCTTTACGATGGTATTAAGGTTGATGATGCTGATGTCAAAAAACATTATGCAGAAAACAAAGAACACTATGTCAAAGTTGCAGGCGGCGTGCTTTTGGCTGGCGTAAAATTTGATCAAGAAGCGCAAGCAACAGCATTCTTGGGCAGCGTTAAGTCTAATGTTGAAGGTTTTGATAAACTTGCAAAAGCAAGTAAGACAGGCAAGTTCAAGGAATTTGGTCGCGTGAGCAAAGAAGCTCGTGGATTCAATTTCGAAGCTGTTCCTGCTCCAATCAAAGAATCTGCACTTGCAGCCAACAAGTTCCCTATGATCGAAAAAGTTAAAGTTGGCAAAGAATTCTGGGTGATTAAAGCGACCGATAAAAAAGATACAGTCTACTTTGATATTGACGAAATCAAGCCTCAAGTTGAAGGGATGTTGAAGAACAACAAGTTCAAAGATGTTCTTGATGGCAAAATCAAAGAGCTTCGTGGTGCCAATACAATAGTGGTCAATGAAGACTACTTCAAAGAAAAAAAAGGCGACGAAGAAGACAAAAAAGAAGAAGGCAATTCACCTGAAAAAGGTGAAGACAGCGCAGACCAGTTAGCTAAAAATCAACAAGCTACGGCAACTGCATAATTTGAATATTTTAGCTTAGTGTTTATAATGAAGGGGCGAGTTAATCTCGCCCCTTCATTAATGTATGGGTAGTTTTAGCCTAATGTATCAATAAAAGGATTTGCCATGAATATGAAGCTTCTTGTTTTTTGTCTGAGCAGTGTCGTCGTGTCTGGCTCGGTAGCTGCAAAAGATACCCGGTTTATTGTCGATAAAATTATCGCCCGTGTAAATGGGGTAAATATATTGCAGTCATCGCTTGAGCAACCAAGAATAGCTAACGAGGGTGGGCTTTATTCTTTAGAAGAAGCAATAACCGAAGAGCTGTTTGTGCAGAAGGCAATAGAAAACCACTTTTTGCCAACCACCTTAGATGTTGAGCGACAAATTGTTTCCTTTAAAATGGCAAACGATATGGCAGACATATCTGATGTTGAATTATTATTATTGAATTTGAAAAACAATTAAAGCAAATGGGATTCTCCCTGAAGCAATATAAAGAGCAACTAGGGCGTTTGATGGCCGTTGAAAACGTAAAACGAGCAGAGGTCAGCGAGCAGGTTGTAGTAACATCTCAGGACGTTGAAGCGTATTATAAGGAGCACCCAAGTTATATTAAAGAAGGGTACCTGTTAAAAATCGCAAGTATTAAAGATCCGCAAGCAATAGTACCCAATGATGGATGGGAAGATTTAGGTTGGGTAGATAAAGATGATCTTGATAAGCAGTTTTCTTTTGTTCCATCTATGAAAAAGGGTGAAATATCTCAGCCAATAAAAAATGACGATGGTTACGAAGTTGTTAAGGTTGTTGAGATAAGAATGCCGCGCCAAAAAACCTTAAAGGAATGCTATATAGAGATTGAAAAGAAGCTTTACAACGGTAAAAAGGAAAATTACGTTAAGACCGTTGAAAAGGATATTTGGGCAAAGGCTGCGGTCGTTTATTTGTAGGCGCACGGATTGATGATGTATAAAAATAAAAAAAAAATAGGGCTTGGTATTTTGTTTGGTTTGCTTCTTGT
>CAZLQB010000090.1:319-4902 GCA_964561585.1 uncultured Pseudomonadota bacterium | reverse complement strand
TGGTCGCCAATAAGAAGAGCCCTTGAAAAAAATCAATCCATGAAATAGAGAGATATCCACCAAGAAGCGTATAAAAAACGGTAACCGTTCCAATTATAATTCCTATAACGTAGTTTACGCCAAAAATAGATTCAAACAAAATGCCCAGCGCGACAAGCCCTGCGGAAATATAGAACATAAAATAAAGGAGGCAGAAAAGAGCACTGATAATACGCAATGCTCCCGATTGGTCATTAAACCGATGTTCAAAAAAAGTTGAAAGCGTGGTGCTATGAAGCTTTGCTGTAGCCGAACGAAGTTTTGGCGCAACAAGACGCCAGTTTAAGAACATAAAAAAGGTTAAGCCGATGGCCGTCCATCCCTCAACGAGTCCTTTTGCGTAAATGGCGGCGGGAAACCCCATAAAAAGCCATCCGCTCATATCGCTTGCATGAGCCGCAAGCGCCGTTACCCAGAAGCTGAGCGACCTATTGCCAAGCGTAAAATCATTAGATTTATTGCTTTTACAGTACGCGGCATAACCAATAACCAAAAGGATTGAGAAATATACGGCAAATGCTGCTAAAATAGCGAATTCCATAGCGCTCCCAGGTTCTTATTTTTGTTTTTTTCTTATTGGTCTTTTCGTTTTTTATAACGTTAACTCTATCAAAAACTTGTGTTTTTGCAATTTTCTGGATGTTATTTACAAATGAGAAATAAATAAAGTAAGGTTAAAGCAGGGAAGTTTTGTTGAGCTAACAAAAGGGGGGTATATGAGTGTTAAGGTCACCGTCTTATTGATGTTTTTTTTAGGTATGGCGTTGGGTGTTGCTGCGGCATATGTTCCGCATCTTATGGTTTGTTTGCACTGAGCATTATTCAACAGAAGCAGACATTGCGAGATAGCGAGGCCTGTCTGGTTGCCTGTTGAGTTCTTTTGCCACTTGATATACAAAAAATTGCATGACGCCGGTCATGGCGAGCGGAGCAAGAAGTGGGGGAACTTTTGGGATGACAAAAGCGACATTGGCCGCGTCTATTAGTTCCTGCTGTCCCTCAAAAGCAAAAACAATTAGATTGCCTTTCCGCGCTTTTATTTCATGTGCATTTGATACGAGTTTATTATAAATAAGCTCATCCAGGACAGAGAAAATGATAACAGGTGTTTGTTCGTCAACGAGTGATATTGGGCCGTGTTGAAGTTCTCCCGCCGGGTAGCATAGCGCGAAACCGTGTGATATTTCTTTGAGTTTGAGTGCGGCTTCAAGTGCAAATGGGTAGCTTACATGGCGGCCAAGGAAAATGTAACGATCAAATTTTGAATAGATGGGTGCAAATTCTTGAATGATCTTCATTTTGTTGGTTTCTATCGCTGTTTCAAGAATTTCAGCCGTAATATATAAATCTTCTTCAGCGTTATGCAGTTGTTCAGCTGTAATTTCTCCTCGCTCGTAAGCTACGCGGTGAGCAAGCCAGTAGAGTGATGAAATTTGACTTGAAAAAGTCTTGGTTGCGGCTACCGATATCTCTGGTCCTGCTTGCATCGGTAAAAAGCCAGAAGCTTCACGGACAATCGAGCTTGAAGCAACA
The DNA here is from genome assembly GCA_964561585.1 of uncultured Pseudomonadota bacterium. Lineage (GTDB taxonomy): Bacteria > Babelota > Babeliae > Babelales > RVW-14 > GWF2-38-10. The sequence continues at coordinate 3,330 of CAZLQB010000090.1, read as the reverse complement.
TTGGTGAGGGCGATTGCTTGCATATCAAACGAATTCACTAAGCGAAGAGCTTCAAGCGTATCGGTCGTTTCACCTGACTGCGAGATCATCAGAAATAGCTTTTTTTCGTCCGCAAAAAAGGGCATATAGCGAAATTCAGAAGCCAAAGATACTTGTGTCGGTATTTTTGCAATTATCTCAAAGAAAAATTGCCCAATGCGTGCGGCATGCCACGATGTTCCCGCAGCAACTAAATTAAGTGTTTTTAGTTCCTTTATTTGTGCTTTGGTTATGCCTAATTGACGCCAGATGCTGTCATTGTATTCAATTGGGCGTTGCAGTGTTTGAATTGGATCAAGTGTTTTTTCTGACAAGCATTCACTGTTACTGCCAATCATATTTAAGAACGTTATCGTGCGCATGATGGCGCGTTTTTGTTCATAAATTTCTCTAAACATGAAGTGCTCAAAGCCTTGTTTCTCCATGATTGCATGGGAGGCTCCCAAGTTTTCTGAAACATATGGCTGCGGATTGCCCGTAAAGTCGAACATTTCGATTGAATCTTTTTTGACGATAGCAAAACTTTTTTCAGGGAGGAAAACGACCTGTTTTGTTTTGTCCGAGAAGGCTAAAAAATCTGAAGCAACAAACATTTCATTATCACCAATGCCAATGACAATTGGCGATTTGTGTCGCAGAATGATAAGTTGTTCAGGATAATCTTCAAGAAGGAAGACCAGTGAGTAAGCGCCGTGAAGTTTCTTGGTTAAAGCCAACACTGCCGCTTTAATGCTTTTCTGTGCCGTCAAAAGCGAACTAAAAAGGTGGACAGCAACTTCAGTATCGGTTGATGAATAAAAGTCGTGACCGTCCTGAATAAGTTGTTCGCGTAATGCTTCAAATCCTTCGATTATTCCATTGTGAACAACTGCGATGGATTTTCGACAATTGAAGTGTGGATGAGCGTTGCGTTGGTCAACAACCCCATGGGTTGCCCAACGAGTGTGTCCTAGCCCAATATTTCCATCAAAGGTGACGGCTTGTGCCATTTTTTTGACAATATCGACGTTGCTGGCCTCTTTGTGATAACTGAAGTGATTATGCCGTGAATCTATACACACAAAGCCAGCTGAATCATAGCCGCGATATTCAAGCCGTGTTAACCCATCAAAAATATACTGACGACAAGGCTTTTCTCCGACGTACGCAACAATTCCACACATCAAAGTGTCCCCAACTTAAAATTCCAAGCAACCAGCGATGTACAATCGACACAATATGCGATACGTATCGATTATAAATCTTACCGTTTTACGAATTGGAATTTACGGCGAGCAGCTTTCTGGCCATATTTTTTGCGCTCTTTGACGCGGGAATCAACAGTAAGAAGGTTGTTTTGACGAAGGACCTTACGCAAGGTTTCGTTTGCGGCTAAAATTGCGCGAGCTATTCCCAATTGGGTTGCTTCGGCTTGACCTTTAAGTCCGCCACCAAATACATTGACCTTAATATCGGTTGAGGCAGCAAGACCTGTTACCTTGAGAGGAAGAACGACCTTGTAAAGGGACAATTCTGTATCAAAGTAATTCTGGTATTCTTTTCCATTAACAGTAATAACGCCTTTGCCTGGTTTTACCCAAACGCGAGCAACTGACGCCTTGCGACGTCCAACACCGTGTGTGGCATTGCTAGAATATGATGTTTTATGTGTTACCATAGCCTTTACAAACCTGAAAATTTTGAGTTGATAACGTTCCCACTCATCTATCAAGTGAGTTTAATACGATGAGAGATATTAGCTTAGCTAACAAATTTTGTCAAAATTAATCATAAATGCCTAAAAAAGTAAGAAACCATGAAAATGGAGCCGGTGATCGGAGTTGAACCGACGACCTACTGATTACGAATCAGTTGCTCTACCACTGAGCTACACCGGCATTTCCATGTGAAAAACTGAGTATGCCAGATGGAGGATTACTTTTCAAGAGCTTCTTGACAAACAATACAGCGGGCAGCATAAGGAAAGTTTTCAAGGCGACGCTCCGATATTGGTTCACCACAGTCGATGCAAGCCCCGTATTCGCCACGTTCGATGCGAACAAGTGCGCCATCGATAAGCTTTAGTTCATCCAGTTCCGTTTGTTGAAGTGAGTTTTGGAGGCTTTCCATGGTTAAAGATAATGCTTCGTCGCCACTGTCCTGAACCTGCCCATCAGATACCTTTTCGTGGGATAGGTCAAGGAGCTGTTGGTTCATTTCACCTTTACGCTCCATGAGAATCTGTTTTATTTTTTGTATGAAGTCTGCTCTCAATTTCACTACTCACCTTTCTCTTTTTGCGCTTGTCCGAAAAAAATAACCGCAACAATGCGATACTTTCATTTTCTTTTACGCCACCTTCTACGGCCAAATTCTTAGCAAATGTCGGGTGTTTAGGGTTTTTTTCTTGGTGTAGCAACCCGGTCCCAAAAAGAGTTGATGATGCTCCGTAGACAATTTTGGCGATTCTGCTCAGCTGTATAAGCCCAAGACACATGAGGCATGGCTCAAGGGTTACATAAATGGTACAACCTGTCAGTCGCCAATTTTTTCTTTTTTTACATGCTTTCTGGATGGCAAGAATTTCAGCGTGGGCAGCGTGGCATCGTTTTTTTTCTATTTGATTGTGTGCTCGTGCAATAATGAGTCCTTGCTCATCAACAATAACGACTCCGACCGGAACCTCATTCTTTTTAAGGGCGACTTTTGCCTGTGCCAATGCCTTGTTCATGTAAAATTTTTTTTTATCATTTTTCATAAAAATTTCAATGCCATATATCGTACACTAAACTACTGGACCTTTGCAAGGGATTTTGTTTTGGTTTGGCTGTTTTTTTAGGTTTCTTCTTTAAAATTCCTCATTTAACGAATTATCTGTTATTATGTATTGGTATTGGGGTAATGTACATAATACAAAAAAGTTTCTTAAATGCGTAAGAAGTTTTTATTTTTGGGGTCAGCCACGTATTACCGTGAGGTGTATTGTTATGGAA
>CAZLQB010000090.1:0-309 GCA_964561585.1 uncultured Pseudomonadota bacterium | reverse complement strand
TTCGTAAAAGCGTAAGAAGTTTTTATTTTGGGGTCAGCCGCGATTACTGTGAGGTGTTTGTATGGAAAAAGATAAGAAGATTCCTACTGTTGTTCAAAAGTCGTCCGATTATACAGCAAGTTCCATTAAGGTTCTTGAAGGATTGGAGGCTGTTCGTAAGCGTCCTGCTATGTATATAGGTTCAACAAATACCGCAGGCTTGCATCACCTTGTTTATGAGGTTGTTGATAACTCTGTCGATGAAGCTATGGGTGGGCACTGTAATCATATACAAGTCGTACTACACGCCGATGGTTCATGTTAAGTTGA
>CAZLQB010000089.1:0-4996 GCA_964561585.1 uncultured Pseudomonadota bacterium | reverse complement strand
ACCGATCAGAGCGTGTGGACCTTCAACCTCGGCCGAAACAGCCTTACCAATATCATGTAATAAGCCCGCACGAGCTGCAATATCAGGATCCAGTCCCAATTCAGAAGCAATACTCCGTGCAAAATAACCAACTTCCTTACTGTGAATAAGATTGTTTTGGGTATAGCTTGTTCTAAAATGCAATTTACCCAACAATTTAACAATTTCTGGGTGAACGCCTCTAAAGCCAAATTCCAATACCGTTTGTTGTCCAATTTCCATAATTGCCTGCTCGACCTCTGCCTCGCACTTGGCAACTGTTTCTTCAATTCGCGTTGGGTTTATGCGACCATCAAGAATAAGTTTATTTAATGCTCGCTTAGCCACTTCGCGTCTAATTGGGTTAAACCCTGAAATAGTAATAACCTCTGGCGTGTCGCCGATAACAAATTCAATACCAGTAGCCATTTCCAGCACTTTAATATTGCGGCCTTCTTTACCAATAATACGGCCCTTCATTTCCTCATTTGGAAGATGAATAACGCTTGAAGAATGTAAGGTTACGGTATCAGCAAGGTAACGTTGCATAGAATTGGTCAAAATAGAGATCGATCGTTCTTTGGCCGATTCTTGAATCTCTTCTTCAACTTTGGCAAACCAGCGTTGGTTGGCCAACTTGACGTCTTTTTCTAAAGATTCGAAAAGAACTTTTTTCGCTTCGTCTTGCTTCATGCCGCTAATGCGCTCAAGCTTAACAACTAATTCTTCATATAAACGCTTAATCTTAAGCTCATCGCCAGTTAATGCATCAAGCCTGCGCGACAAGTCGCGTTCTTTTTGTTGTAACTCTTTGCGCAAATCATCAAGCACCACTTCTCGGTGCTCAATAGCGTCTTCTTTCTTTTGAACTTTGGCCTGAACTTGTTGCAGCTCCATTTTGGCCTTTTTCATGTCAATTTCAAATTCGGTGCGCTTTTTGTGCAATTCGCTCTTAAGATCACTCAACGTATCACGGCGCTTGCGCTCATTTTCTTCTTGCGCAGCCTTAAGCATATTTTGAACAGTCTGCTTTGCTTGAAAAACTTTATTGCCCTTCATCACAAAGGAGATATAAAGCATTAAAGCTCCAGCGCCTCCTCCAATGAGTAAGCATATAAATTCTGCTATCCATTCCATTTTATATTCCTTAATTAAACGGTAACTACTTAAATTAATGTAACTATATTACTTAACTGTATTAGTATGCTACGAATTTTGAATAGTAAAAAGAATAAGGTTACAAAATTAGAAAAAGGGGATAAAGACTGAATAGAAATGAAGGCAGAAGAACCGAGTACCAACCTGCAAATTATGGCGGAGGATAGGCATCTAAATAAGGATTCTACAATTCCAGGAATACATTATCAATCTAAGGAGCAACATCAAGTGTTTGGGTTAATGCCAGCACCTTATTTTCCCACTGCTTTAATTCTTGCGTTTTTTTGGCCAAATCGGTTGCCAATTCTAAAGCAACAATTATGGCCAAACGCCCATCACCCTGCAGAGGCGCATTCTCAGATTTGCTTCTCATAAGATTATCAACAACCTGAGCCGCCTCGATGATGGCATCGCTGTTCTCATCAGTGGAAATCAAATAACTTTTTCCAAAAATTGAAATTTTCAAGTTCTTCTGCATAATGTATCATCACAAAAATTAATAATCAGTGCGAATCTTCTAACGTTTTAATCGTACCCAAAAGTTCTTCTATAGTGTTTTTTATAGTCGATTTTTCTTGGGACAAAACCTGAGCCGCGCTTGCTTCTTTTAAAAGAGATGCTTCATATTGCTGAATTTTCTCTTCAAACCCAGCTTTTACCAAAGCAAATCCGTTAACTTGCTCCTGCAGCTCTTTATTTTTTTGCATGATATGAAGAACTCTTGATTCAAGCTCTTCTAAGCACTTCATTATCTTTCCTTTTTCTTGATTGGTAACCGCTACTTCCTTTTTTCACTGTTATATCATAGCGGTACTAATTAATCGATTGCAACAAATTTATTTTTTTGCTATTGCAACCACTGCAGAAAAAGCTTTTGGCTCAAAAATGGCCAACTGGCTCAACATTTTTCTATTAATTTGGACCTGTGCTTTTCTAAGTCCTGCAACGAACTTGCTGTAGCTCATCCCGTCACGTCTACACGCGGCATTAATACGCGTAATAAACAAAGACTTAAAATCACGCTTCTTTAAGCGGCGTCCAACATAGGCAAAGCGAAGGGCTCGTAGCAAAGTTTCTTTTGCTCTTTTGAAAACGTTTTTACGTTGTCCCCAAAAACCCTTGGTTTGTTTTAATAATCTTCTGTGACGTTTTCGTGAAATAACACTGCGTTTAACTCTGCTCATGGTCTACCTTTGGAATCTCTATTTAATAATAACTACTTAATATGGCATTACGCTGGCGATTTTTTTCTCATGTGTTTCATCAATATAACCGGCTTTACGAAGGTGTCGAACCGATTTATGTGATTTAGCCCATGCATGATGTCGCCTAAAAGCATGCGAACGCTTTAACTTACCGCTGCTGCTTTTTCTAAAACGCTTTTTACACGTTGAACTTGTTTTAACCTTTGGCATACAACTTCCTTAAATTCAAATAATAAATAAAATTAAAAGTCGAACTACTAAATTAGCCTTTAACTCGTCTTAAAGTATAGCAAAATAAAACAAAAAGCCTAGTGTTTTAGCTCTATTTCTCTTTCAGGCCGTAGATCTTTGACCACAAGGCCCCAGCTCTACCTTCTTTTTCTTCGACCAATGACCCAAAGTTACGGACCGTCAGGTCTTGGGTAATGCGAAGAAACATTTTTTTGCCCAAATCTTCCATCATGGAAATTTCGCGTCCCTTAAACTGCAAGGTAAACTTTACTTTTTTGCCTTCAACCAAAAATTGCTCGGCTTGGTTAAGTTTTGTCTTGTAGTCTTGTTCGCCAATGTTTGGGCGCATCTTAAGTTCTTTTATTTGAATGATTTTTTGATGCTTCTTCGAATCATTCATTTGTTTTTTCTTGGTGTACAAGAACTTACCAAAGTCCATGATCTTGGCAATAACCAGCGAATCTTTTTCGCCGACCTGTACAAGGTCAAGATTTGATGCCTCGGCCAATGCAATGGCTTGTTGCTTTGATACTTGGCCATGGTTTTCACCATTAGCCCCAATAACCATAAGTGTCGTTGCACGAATGTCTTCGTTAACGAAATACTTACCATGCTCGCTATTTGTTTTTTCCTTGAACACTTTATTCACTACTTAATCCCTGGCTTTGCACTTGAACTATCTTTTCGCGTACAGCTTCCATTACTTTGTCAAAAAACGCCGGTTCATCTTTGAAGCGCTTTAAACAATTGTCACGGCCTTGGGCAATTCGTTCTGTGCCAAAATTAAACCAAGCACCAGCTTGTTCAATGATTTGGTATTGTATAGCCGCATCAAGAAGGTCAAGTTCCTGACTTATTCCCTCGCCAAAAATAAGATCAACTTCAACTCTTCTAAATGGAGGAGCAACCTTATTTTTAACAACTTTTACCAAAACTCTATTACCAAATGGCTTGTCATTCTTTTTAAGTGTCGCAATACGACGAACATCAAGGCGAATAGATGCATAAAACTTCAAAGCGTTTCCGCCAGTTGTTGTTTCATGGTCACCAAAAGGCATTGAGTTAATCTTACTGCGAATTTGGTTAATAAAGATAAGAACGGTCTTCGATTTGCTTACTGCTGCAGTAAGCTTGCGTAGAGCCTGCGACATAAGGCGCGCCTGCAACCCAACGTGTACGTCGCCCATATCGCCCTCAAGTTCAGCTTTAGGAACGAGAGCAGCGACTGAGTCTACAACTATAAGATCAACCGCGTTTGATCGTACCAACATCTCAGTGATTTCAAGCGCTTGTTCGCCAAAATCAGGCTGGGACACAATCAAATCATTTATTTTAATTCCTATGCGTGTTGCATAAGAAGGATCCATTGCATGTTCAGCGTCAATAAATGCGCAAATGCCGCCCTTTTTTTGTGCCTGGGCTATTGCATGAAGGGTAAATGTTGTCTTACCTGATGATTCTGGACCAAAAATTTCGATTATTCTACCTTTAGGCAATCCACCAACCCCTAGAGCTTGGTCTATAAGGATTGATCCGGTAGAAATAGTTTCGATTTTTTCTGCCGCTCTTTGCCCAAGAAGCATTATCGATCCTTTGCCAAATTGCTTGTCAATTTGCGCAAAAGCAGACTCTAGAGCTTGATTCTTCTCTACTGAGCCGTTAAATTCTTGCTTCTTAATCTCTTCTGTATGTTTTGCCATATTTCCTAATCTCTCGAGGACATTTTTTTAGTAAGCATCTTCTTGTCGACCTCTATTTTAGCACTTCTTTGTAAAGAAGCAATAAAGGCCCCAGTATACACACGATTTCCACTGGTTTTCAGATTTTTAACGATTTTACCCTTCTCGGCCTCAAATTCCTCTGCCACAAATGGGGTGCTTTCAATCAATTGGGCAAGAAAGCAATCATTATTGTGGTGATGTTGCAACACTTGTGAAGAATCTGAAAGGATAAACAACTTCTGCGTAAGCTGATTTCCCTTTTCAATCCCCTCAATTTTTGCATCAGAAGATGAGATCAATCCGGTCTTGGTAATTCTCACGTTGTATTTTTCTGCAGCTGCGGCCAATGGTGTTTTTTTGGTTAACACATCAGACTTAATTTCCATGAGAACCTTGTTGATGTTCTTCTCAGCCAAGTGCTCTTGATAGGCTGTTGTTGCTGCACCTTTTATTTGTTCAAGTGTAGGCACCGCACTTTTTTCGGTCCCAGCCAACAAATAGACTACGTACTTATTTTCAAGCATAAAGTACCCGTAGGTTTGTTGCTTTTTAACTGAGGCAAAAATCTTTTGCGCAAGCATTCCCTTAAGGTCAGTCTTTTCGCCTTCTATTGTTGTTAACCATTCAGATTCTTTTTCTTCAAATTGATGCTGTTTAACAAAT
>CAZLQB010000088.1:354-5045 GCA_964561585.1 uncultured Pseudomonadota bacterium | reverse complement strand
AGAATAAATGCGAAATTTCATGTATAAATTGTACGCAATGTTGGCAAAAAGCGCAAGGTTAATTTGCATGTTTTGGGTGAGTTTGTATTGCCATGGTTGCTGTGCTAGGCTAATGCATGATTGATCAGTGATATAATTTGAGGAGTAGTAATGGAATTTTTGAATTCATTTTTTTCAATATGTCGTGCACTTGCACCGATTGCCGATGCCATAAAAAATGCTGGGGGGACCCCATATCTTGTTGGGGGAAGCGTGCGGGACCTTGTTTTGGGTTGCGCTATAAAAGATGCCGACATTGAGGTTCATGGGTTAACGGCAGAACAACTTCACGTGGTTTTGAAAAATTTCGGAACGGTTTTAGAGGTAGGCAAAAAATTTGGGGTATTGCGCATTGCTGGACTTGATGTTGATTGGTCGTTGCCGCGTAAGGATAGCAAAGGGCGCAAGCCAGTGGTGGAAATTGACCCAAATATGACCATTGAATTGGCGTGCCGGCGTCGCGATTTGACCATGAATGCAATGGCACTCAATCTTTATGATGCGTGTTGCAAGGTCGAAATGGAGGCGGCCAACATCAAAAACTCATCAGAGTTTGAAATAATCGACCCTTATGGCGGGCTTAACGATATTGCTGCAAAGCAATTACAGATGGTTGACGAACTATTATTTCTCGAAGACCCGTTGCGGTTTTTTCGGGTAATGCAGTTTATTGGCCGGTTTGAAATGCAGCCAACAAAAAAACTTAATGCATTGTGTTCGACCATGACATTATTCGATGAGCAAACACAGGTACCAATATCAAGAGAACGTATATTTGAAGAACTAAAAAAATTATTTTTGAAGTCAAAAAGCCCATCGTTGGGTATTCGGTGGCTAAAAGACATTGGGCGATTACAAGAGATTTTTCCTGAGGTTTATGCCTTAATTGGTGTTCCTCAACGACCCGATTATCACCCAGAAGGCGATGCTTTTGAGCATACTATGCAGTCGCTTGATGCGGCGGCGCAACAAAACGGGTATCAGGATTTTGGAGATTTATCGGCCGAAGATGAAAAGTTTTTAATCATGGTAACGATGTTGGTGCATGATTTGGGGAAAGTTACCACAACCGATGCGCAATTGCATTGTAAGGGACATGAAGACGTTGGGGTTCCCTTGGCCGAGCAATTACTTAAACGTGTAACCGATAACCAATTTTTGATTGCTGGGGTTAAGAAATTGGTGCGTTACCATTGCATGCCCGTTGGATTAACCCATGAGGGTGTTGGCCTTAAGGCTTATAAACGTCTTGCAAAAAAATTAGCACCTGAGGTTTCGCTTCGGCATATTGGGTTGGTGGCGTTTGCCGATATTCTTGGCAGAAATGATAAGGGTCCTTACCCATTGTCAGCATCAAAACTTAATGATCATATGGATAGAGCTCATTTATTTATGGCTCGGGCCGAAGAGGCCCAGGTTCTTCACGGGCCAGAAAAACCGGTTCTTTTGGGGCGGCATTTATTGGATGTTATTCAGCCCGGGGTTGAGCTTGGAAGGTTACTTGATAAAGCGTATGAGATTCAAATTGAAGAGGGAATTAATGATTGGCAGGAATTGCGGCTGCGGGTTCTTGGGCTTGCTAAAAAGGTGTAAATCAGGGAGGAGGCTTGTTTTTTACAAGTGGCTCCTTCCTGATTTAGTCGTTTGATTATTTGTCGAGTCCTAATTCTGTTTTGAGGACGGTCGTCCATTCTTTAATTTTTTCTTTTTGGCTGGCTCTTAAAAATGGCACCGCTGGTGTGATCTTTTTTTTATCAACTTCGCCTAATAGGTTTAATAGTTGCTGTTTATTGACCAATGGTGGCGTATCACGCTTACTATAAAGCGAATTTAAAGCGATGATGAATGCCTTGCGCACAGAATCTTCGGTATGTTTTGTGAAAAGCTTAATTGCGTTGCTGTAATTTGGCACCGATTTAGTGGTAAGTGCTTGATTAATAAGAGCCTCTAAATATGTTTTATCTTCAGTAGCAATAGCTTTTGCTGCTGAGAGTTCTTGAAGCCTTTGTGTGTTTTCAGGAACCTGACTCGCTACGAGAAGATTTGGCGTATTAACAGCCTTGTCAAAAAAGGCATGAAGTGTGTTAATGTCGTTGAGCTTGATATTGCCGCGATGTTCGAATAGCGCTGGTAGGGTATTGTTAGAAAAAAGCTCTCTTTCGTATACAGCATCCTGGAGTTCGAGGCTTGGTAGGGTGCTTTGGTAGAGCAGGACGAGGTCTTTAAATGTCTTTTGTGGGACCGGCGCAAGGAGGGTGAGCGTGCACTGAACGATTTTGTTCCAGTTTGCAAATTGTTGATACGTGGCGACATCAAAAACCTTCTTTTGTTGTGATCCTTCAGAAGAGAGGCTTGAGAAGATTTTTTGCAATTGCTCGAGCTCTTTTTGTGCATATTTTTTTCGTGTATTAAAAAGCGTCGTAATTCCATCAAGAAATAGTTGCTTTTCATAACGATCGATATTGGGTGTTAATGCTTCTAAGCAGGTGGCAAAAGAGGTTGCTTTTTGGGCATCGGTTTTTTCGTCCATGGCGGTGAGTGTTTTTGCTAGAATATTGACGTTTTCTATTTGTTTTTTTGATACAAGCATTACCGTTTCTTTGTTGTTTGAGATTGCTTGAAATAGTTTATTAAGATTAATCGTTTCTTGAGTGGTTTTGTTTGCTCGTCCGTTATAAATGTGTGAGATTTTGCGAGCTACTAGTTGCTTGAGAGCTTCTTTGTCTTGAGGCTTGATATCTTTAGTTAATAAGTTAATAGCTGTTGTCGCGGCGGCTATTATGTTTGAAGAATCCAGTGATGTCTCAAGAGTAGATTTAACAGATGCAAGGTCTTTTTCAATTGATTGGATCGGCAGTTGGCTGGGTTGTGATTTTTCACCTGGTTTGGCAGGGGTGCTGGAATTTATTGCCTGGTAAGGCATGGAGTCTTTTGCCTTGATGGTTGGCCCATGGGTTCCTTTTTGTATTGGTTGCTTATCTGTTATTTTGACCGGCGGAGATTTTCTTTGAATAGGCTCCAGAGGGTGAGCTGTTTTTTGAGATGGTGTAGGCGTGGGTGCTGATGTTTGAACAGGTGCTGGCTGAGACACTGTTCTTTGAGGTGGTGCAGGCGGAGGCGCTGATATTTGAGATGGTGTAGGCGTGGGTGCTGATATTTGAACAGGTGCTGGTTGAGACACTGTGCGTTGAGATGGTGCAGGCGGAGGCGCTGATATTTGAACAGGTGCTGACATGATTTGCATTGGAGGAGTTATTGATTCCGGAATTATAAAGTCTGGTACCGGAAGAGGTTTTGGTAATTGGGCTGTTGGTGTTATTTTAGCCGCTGCGGCTTGTTGTTCGATCGCAACTTTAAGTGTATCGAAGAAATCTTTTCTTTCTGGCAAGCGTCGTATTGCTTCGTCGAGTAATTTTTTTGCTTGATCGGTTCCTTTTGCCAAACTTGCTAGACGAGAAATATCAGCAAGAATTGTTTGGCGTGTTTCATCAAGGATGTTTACATCGATTTTACCAAGCAGGCTTATGTAGGCGTTTATTTTTGTTGATAATGGCGCGAAGGGGAGGGCTTGTGCTACGGTAAGTTTTTTCGAAAAATCTAGTTGCGCCAGGAGCTTGTTCTGTGTGAGTGTTTTTTTGTTGTTGAGTTCGGCCTGACCTTTTTTTATGTCGGTTATAAATTGGGAAATTTCTTTTGTTGCTGGTTGACGTTTAAGATATTCGTAATGGAATGTAAGCGCATTATTGGCGGCATCAAGCGTTGTTTGTAATTCAGTCAATTGAGCCGTCGTAATGTTAGTATTTGTATTGAGTGATGAGGCTTCCGCAACATCGGCAATGAAGGTGTTAATGACTTTTATCGCTACCTCGGGAGAGACGCCCGATGATGAGATTAGTGGCATGATGGTTTGATATAATTTCTGCTTGCTTTCTTGGTATGGACTATCACTGAATATTGGAATTGTTGGTAATGCGGTTTTGGCGAGCACTTCATTGAGTTGTGTGACCTCTGTTGATGTTAATTGTTGTTGAGCCGAAGTCACTTCAAATTGGAAGGCTATGCCGATAAAGATTATATAAAAGAAGCTTATTGGTTTCATGTTGGTTCCCTATATTTTTGGCATATCTGTGGTGTTTTGGTTGGTAATAATAAATTCTTGCGAATCAACTGGTCCTGTTTGATTGGGGACAGTTGTTTTTTGTGCAGATGGCAGTGCGTGTGTGTTTATAATTTTATTTTTATTGGCATCAGTGGCTGCTTTAAGTTTGGTTTCAGCTTGCGCTTGGATTTCTTTTGCTTTGGCTAATTTTGTTTCTAATGCTAATACTTTTGCATCCGCTTGGGCAGCTATTGCTGATGCAAATTCTTTTGTTTTTATTTTAGGATCTCTGGGAGGGTTAACATATTTTACGTTGTCTTTTTTTGCATTGATTCTTGCTGTTGCTGTTATTGCTTCTCTTTGTTCTGCCGCTAATGCTTCAGCTTTAGCTGCAGCGGCGTTTCCTTTAGCTTTTTCTAGTTCTAATGCTAATGCGCTTACCCTTCTTCCCGTCTCTAGTGCTTCAGCTTTTGCTAAAGCTAATGCTTTTAATTCGGCATTGACTGCCGTGGCAGACGTTCGTCCTTGTACTTCCCTTTCCCGCATAAACGAT
>CAZLQB010000088.1:0-344 GCA_964561585.1 uncultured Pseudomonadota bacterium | reverse complement strand
CGGTTTCGGTTGCAAAAGCAAGGGTAAATATTGATTGGATAAATGCATAGATTATGAAGAGGTAACAGTATTTGGTAGGGTTTTTCATAATTAAAGCCTTTCTTCTTTTTTTATTTTGAAAAAACACATGTAATTTCTTCTGAAAGTGTTGCATGAGCGATGACTCTTTTGCAAGGTATTATAAAAATTTTACGAAAGATCTTTAAAACCAGAAGAGCCCGAGAAAAAAAAGGTTGCACGGGGATCCTTTTTAAGGGGTTTTAAAAGAGCCAAATAATTGGTTGACCGGCCTTTTAGTTCTCTGTTTTTAAAATTGTTATATTTTAGTATCTTTTTCACCTATA
>CAZLQB010000087.1:0-5068 GCA_964561585.1 uncultured Pseudomonadota bacterium | reverse complement strand
TTGGAAGTTCTGCCGGAGAAATTCCGCACGTAATTCAAGATGCTGGGCTTGTATTTGAACAAAAAAACCTACAATCACTCCTTGCATCTTTACAGGCTTTGATGCAAGATGAAACATTAAGAACAGCGCTCGGGGTAAAAGGACTCGAGCATGTTACCAAGCACTATTCACACCAGGCGATTGCACATGCAACTCACGCATTTTGGAGATCACTAAAGTAAAGGAAAAGGAGAGTAAATGAAGAAAATAGTCGTCATCGGTGCAGGATATGTAGGTCTCGTTACCGGTGCTTGTTTTGCAAGAAAAGAAAACAACATCATCATCGTCGAACAAAATAAAGAAAAAATTCAAGCGCTCCTTAATGGGCAAGTCCCCTTTTATGAGCCAGGCTTAGATGAATTTGTCACCCAAGGGATCGCCACAAATAAACTTGTTTTTGTTAATTCGGTTTCACAAGCGCTTGAACAAAACCCAGAAATTATTTTTTCATGCGTTGGCACCCCATCAAGTGCAGACGGATCGGCCGACCTATCGCAGGTATGGACCGTTGCCCGTGAAATAGGAAAACATCTCAATAATTATTGCGTCATTGTTAATAAGTCAACGGTCCCTGTTGGCACCGCCAAAAAAGTTGAAGCCCTTATTAATGAAGAACTTGCGCAACGTAGTTTATCGGTCCCATTTGATGTGGTTTCAAACCCAGAATTTCTTAAAGAAGGCGACGCACTTAACGATTTTATTTACCCAGACCGCGTCGTTGTTGGCGTCACATCATCACTTGCCGAACACATTCTTTATCAGCTCTATAAGCCATTTATTACCGATGAACAACAATTTGTTGTTATGAATCGTGAATCGGCAGAACTTACTAAATATGCGGCAAACGCCATGCTTGCAACGCGTATCAGTTTTATTAATCAGATCGCACTGCTTGCCGATAAAGTTGGGGCAAATATTGATCATATTAAACAAGGCATCTCAAAGGATAAACGAATTGGTTCTGCGTTTTTAAATGCCGGCATCGGTTATGGCGGAAGCTGCTTTCCTAAAGACGTAAAAGCCCTTGTGCACATGGGTATTGAATACCAACAACCAATGACCCTTGTTCAGGAAGTTGATAGAGTTAATTCGGCGCAACGTATCCATTTTATCAAAACCATACTCAAACATTATGGAACAAGTATTGCCCATAAACATGTTGGCATTTGGGGCCTCTCTTTTAAGCCAGAAACGGATGATATTCGTTATGCACCTGCACTTGAAGTTATACAAAAGCTACGCGAAAATGGAGCCAAAATAACGGCCTACGACCCAATTGCCACTAATAATATTAAGGCGTTTATCGGTGATGACATTACCTATGCAAAAACTCCGGACGAAATAATTCATGCCTGCGATTTTCTTGTTATCCTCACCGAATGGAAAACATTTCTTCGGTTTCAGCCAACAAGTTTTCTGGCGCTTAAAGATAAAACCATTTTTGATGGCCGCAACTGCTTTGACCCTGCATTAATGTCCATGGCTGGCATTACCTATATATGTATTGGTAAAAATAGTGTTCACCATGAATCGCTTGGCAGCAACATTCAATTTCGTACCAACGAAATTAATAACATATTATTATGATTGCTCGCAAAAAGATTTTATATATCCATCATGGTAAAGGCCTAGGCGGAGCACCCCTAAGCCTTCTTTATCTTATTAAGTCGTTGGATAAAACAAAATATCATCCGATTGTCTTATTTCTTCACAACTCGGACGCACTTGATTTGTACACAAAAGAAGGCATAGAAATTTACGGCCCCGTAAACCGTTATGATTTTTCGCACACCAAAATCTGGTGGTTCAGATGGTATCATTTTCCATACCTTTTACGGTCTTTATATGACACAATAATCACCTACCTTTGGACAGCCGAAACATGGTTAACTAAATTGGCGCCGGACATTGTCCATTTAAATACAAGCTCACTTATTGCGTGGGGAGCTGTTGCTCACGATAACGGGATTCCTGTTGTTTGGCACATCCGCGAACCATTGGCGCCTGGCTATTTTGGTTTGCGCCGTTGGTTGATTACAAAATGCGTAGAAAAGTTTGCGACCAAAATTATCCCTATTTGCAAAAACGATGCAATCCCTTGGGAAAATAATGCAAAAATAACCGTTCTGTATAATCCGGTTGACCCAATCATATTTAATCACACAATACCACCAACAACCGTTTATCTTCAGGGAGGGGCGGGAGGGCCTGCCGGCCATAGCCACCTGGGCGACGGCTGGAACGGCCCGCAAATACCAACCATTCTTTTTCTCGGCGGCGTATCGGAAGAAAAAGGAACCCTGGTTATTCTAGAGGCCTTTGAAAAACTTTTACATAAACTCCCAACCACTCACCTTATAATCGCCGGTTATTGGGATCTTGAAACACCATCAAAACTTAAAACTTATTTCCCAGCCCACCACTACAAGCAAAAAGTAAAAGCCGCGTTATCTAAAGTTGAACACGCAGTCACCATCCTTGGCCCAATAAAGGATGTACCTCAGGCAATGGCCGCCAGTAATGTTATCGTTTTTCCTGCAACGGTTGGCCATTTTGCTCGCCCTATTATCGAAGCAGGATTTATGAAAAAGCCGGTCATTGCATCTAATATGCCGCCACTCGATGAATTGGTTATTGATGGCAAAACCGGATATCTTATTGCGCCAACCAATATCAATCAATGGGCCGAACATCTTTATATGCTGTTAATCGACAAGAAGCTGCAACAAATACTTGGTGAGCAAGCGCACGCATTTTGCTTTCAACATTTTGCGCTCAACGTCTATCAAGATAAAATTGAACCAATTTATAATAGTTTAATAAGTAAAAATCTAACGAGATAAAACTTATGAATATATTACATAATAACGGCCAAAAAACATTAATTGCACCACCACAAATACTTGATTTTGAACAAGAACTCAATTGGACACGCAAACACATACCGCACCTTAAAAAGGTTATGGCCATCTTTCCCGTGCAACAAAACATACGCCTGGCCTGTAGCATGCATATCGACCGTAAAGTCATACCATTTCTTGAAGAACTGATGAATAAAAACATTGAACTCTTTGTGCTCACCTGCAACCCAAATACGGTACGTAATGAGGCCGTCGCCTACCTCCAATCGCGTGGGGCTATCGTAAAAGCCTGGCACAATATGTCACCGACCGAATATGCCAATGCTCTAGAAAGTGCTTTAGACTGGCAACCAACGCATGTATGTGAAATGGGAGCGGACCTGACAACAGCATTACTTAAGCGCGATGCTTCTGCCCGCCCGGCAATAAAGGCAAGCCTAGAAGCTACCGGATCGGGTATAACACGCCTTAATGGTGTTTTGGCCCCATACCCCATTTTTAATTGGGATGACCTTCCGGTCAAAGAAGGATTACATAACCGCTACCTGGTTGGCCTGAGTACCTGGCAAACATTTTTTGCACGAACTCGGCTGACCTTGCATGAAAAAAAGGTATTGATTATTGGTTTTGGATCGGTTGGACGCGGAGTTGCCGACGCCGCACGAACATTTGGGGGCAACGTCATTATCGCCGAAAAAGACCCTGGACGAAGACTTGAGGCAGAATACGCCGGCTGGAATACGTGCTCTCTCGATGAAGGCTTATCACAAGCCAATGTTATTGTTACGGCAACTGGCGTTCGCCACCTTATCGGCAAGGAACACCTCAACCAGCTAAAAAATGGAACGTTTCTTATCAATGTTAGCCATATAAACGATGAAATTGATGTTGTCGCATTAGGCCAATACCCACACAACGAAGCGCTTCCCTTTGTTGAAGAATTTATTCTAGACCAAAATCGCAGCCTCTACCTATTTGCCAACGGCACCATAGCCAACTTAACGGCTGGAGAAGGCGATAGCATTAATGCCTTTGATGTTACGCTTGCTGTGATGGCCAATGGGATACGACATATCACCGGGAAAGGGCAAAGCGAAAAACCGGGAATATACCTACTCCCCCGTGCGGCCTGGCAGGAAGGGTTTGAGGGCTAATGCTACAAAATATTCACCTTGTAAATGATCAGGCCTTTACGGCGACATTTTTGGGGAAAAGAGTATTTATGCTATACTTGGAAAAGTCTAAAAAATACATCATCTTACCTTGTCATGCTGAACGTGATTCAGCATCCATCTTAAAATCATATGATACCAATAAAGATGGATCCTGAACTAAATTCAGGATGACAAAAAAAATGAAAAAGGATTTTACCGATGACCGATAATAACAACACCGAACAAACACAAAATCAGCAACCAGAACAAACCACAACACAAGAACCAATTAGCTATAAAGAATTATATGTTCGCCTTGCCGCCGACCTTCAAAATTTCAAGCGCCGCATTGAAAAAGAACGTTTAGACTGGACCGAAACGGCCCAAGGAATGATTTTGTCCGCATTTCTGCCAATATTTGAAGACCTTGATCGAGCGCTCGAAATCACCGAAAAACTTACTCACCAAACAGAAACCCCAACATCCGATTTTGATGGTTTTAAGCTCATTCAAAAAAACATCAAAAAAACACTCACCGACCTAGGTGTTAATGAAATTGAAGCCGTCGGCCAATTTAACCCAGAATACCATGAAGCGCTTGCCCAACTTGAATCACCAACTCAAAAAAGTGGCGACATCGTACAAGTTTTTAGCAAAGGTTATATGTTCAAAGGCAAAGTACTTAAACATGCACAGGTAAGCGTCGCCAAATAACAAGGAGCGTTTGTGGTTTTGCAAAAAACACCTAAGCCGCCTAAAAAAAATACTTTATTATGGCAGAAACGACGATTTCGGTATTACCCCTTTAAACAAAAAAGCCTGTCGCTTTTGCCCAATTTATTTACCCTTGGAAACGCCTTTTTTGGCTTTTGTTCAATTGTATTTGTAGCACGAGAATCATTTGTGGCAGGCGCCTATGCAATTCTTCTTGGTGGCCTTATGGATATGCTCGATGGGCGAATCGCACGCTACTCAGGAAACACAAGCGCACTTGGTCTTGAGCTAGATTCGCTC
>CAZLQB010000086.1:0-5070 GCA_964561585.1 uncultured Pseudomonadota bacterium | reverse complement strand
GCGATGTTATTATCGAGATTGGTCCAAACACAAAATACTCAAAAATGCTTAAGCGTGAATGGCCAGAAAAGGTCATTGTGTCGATTAATACGCCAGCCGACATTGAACAGTTACATGTTCTCTTGAATAAGCCCTTCGAAAAAACAGAGCTTGATTTGGTTATCGAAGAAGAAATTAACGAAAAGGCAAATAAGCCGGCGGCTCAGGTTGAGATTGTTAAAGAACCTACAATACCAGCTCCTGATGTTGTTCGCTATGCCGGTTCTGATGACGAAAATGAAGCGGCCGATTTGCCGTTAACGCCTAAAGAATAAGATATCTTTTTAAGTATTGGGGGGCTGAATGTCGCATAAAAATGTAGTTATTACCGGTGGGGCAAGTGGAATTGGCCGCGCGATTGTTGATTATGTCAAACAACAAGGTGATACGCCTTTTGTTATAGATTGCCTTGCGGCAGATCATCCATTGGTTCAAGCGCTGACATCGTCCGGGATTTTTTATATATCTGCCGATGTTTCTTCAGCCGATTCGGTAAAAAAGGCGTTTGATATTATCGGTCAGTATCTTGAAACACAGCAAAGTAAAAAAATTGACGTATTAATCAATAATGCGGGCATAACGCGTGATGGACTTGTTTTACGTTTATCAGAATTAGATTGGGACGCTGTTTTGTCCGTTAATCTTAAAGGGGCTTTTTTGTGTTCTCAGCAAGCGTTAAAGCGTATGATTCGCCAAGAAAAAAGCTATATCGTCAATATTGCTTCGGTTGTTGGCATCTATGGAAACCCTGGTCAGGCAAATTATGCGGCAAGCAAGGCGGGTATTATTGCGTTGACCAAAACGCTGGCGCAAGAATATGCCGCTCGTAATGTGCTGGTAAATGCTATTGCTCCAGGTTTTATTCAGACTGCTATGACCGATCGATTGTCGCCAGCTATCAAAGATTTAGCCCAGTCGCGCATAGCGCTAAAGCGCTTTGGAAATCCGGCCGATATTGCGCAGCTTGCCGGCTTTTTAACGTCGGGCAAGGCCGATTACATAACCGGCCAGGTTATTTCTCTTGATGGCGGGATGTTTTGACGCTGATAAACAGTGGAAAAATTTAAAAATTTATGTAATCTTAGGTCTTTCTTTACGAGATAATCTATTTAAACGTTTTGTTTGTCCCGAGGTTTTGGTCGTAAACCACTGCTGAGACAAACGATTTTTAGGAGCTTAATCATGGCATTTATTAAAGAAGATTCTCAGCAAAAAGTAGTGAGCATTATTGCAGAAAAATTGAGCATCCCGCAAGAAAATATAACTATTGATTCGACCTTTAAAGACCTTGGCGCCGATTCACTTGATATCGTTGAAATGATTATGAATTTCGAAGAAACATTTGGTATCGAAATCAAAGATGAAGACGCCGAAAAAATTAAATCTGTTAGCCAAGTAATTGATCTTATTCACACAGCTCGAACCAAGTAAATCAGGTATTATTCGTGAGCAACCAAAATAAGCATCGGGTAGTTATTACAGGTATTGGTCTTATCACGCCGTTGGGCAATGATATTCAATCAAACTGGCAAAATATTGTTGAAGGCAAATCAGGCACCTCTTTGCTTGATTTGCAGGTATCGCTTGGGGGTTATCCTCATCGCGTTGTCGGAAAAGTTCGCAATGAAAAGCCGTTTATTGATGCTGTTCTTTCGGAAAAAAATCAAACCAAAACAGATCGATTTATTCAGTTGGCAATGGTTGCCGGTCAACAAGCTATGACTTCGTCTGGTTTAACCGTTGAAAAACCGTTCAACCGAGATCGTTTCGGGTGCTACCTCGGTGTTGGTATGGGCGGGCTTGGAAGTTTAACTGATGCCGTTTTGTCGCTCGAGGGCGGATACAAAAAGGTTTCTCCGTTTGTAATTCCGCGGTCAATTAGTAATGAAGCGGCGAGCTGGTTGTCTATGACCTGGGATCTTCGTGGCCCCAATGCGGTGATTTCGACAGCGTGTGCCTCGAGTGCCGATGCGCTTGGCATGTCTTTTCGTCTCATTCGTGATGGTTATTGTGATTATATGCTTGCTGGTGGCTCAGAATCTTGCGTTGTTCCCGTGGGGATTGTTTCCTTCGGAAATATGCGCGCACTTTCTACATGGACTGGCGATCCAGCGGCCGCAAGCAGGCCATTTGATCGCTTGCGCAGTGGCTTTGTTATTGCAGAAGGTGCTGCGATGCTCGTGCTCGAACGTTATGATTTGGCGTGTGAGCGTGGC
Source organism: uncultured Pseudomonadota bacterium (assembly GCA_964561585.1). Classification (GTDB taxonomy): domain Bacteria; phylum Babelota; class Babeliae; order Babelales; family RVW-14; genus GWF2-38-10. The sequence continues at coordinate 2,815 of CAZLQB010000086.1, read as the reverse complement.
GCGACGATGTATGCAGAATTAGTTGGTTATGGAGCATCTGCTGATGCTTATCATATTACGGCAATGCACCCAGAAGGGCGAGGTGCTGTTTCGGCTATTAATGCAGCAATGCAAGATGCTGGAATTAAACCGGAAGATATTGGGTACATAAATGCTCATGGTACGGGAACGCATATGAACGATCTTACCGAAACACAGGCAATAAAAAAGGTTTTTGGTGAAGTAGCAAATCCTTCGCGTGATGTGCACATTGCTATTAGTAGTACAAAATCAATGACGGGACATATGCTTGGAGCGGCTGGCGCGGCCGAGTTGGCGTATACGGCGCTTGCATTGCATAACGGTATTTTGCCGCCAACGATTAATCTTACTGAACCTGATCCGGCGTGCGATTTAGATTATATTCCTGCGCGCGCGCGTAAGCAGGTTGTCGATTATGCGTTATCAAATTCATTTGGCTTTGGCGGAGAAAACGTTGTCTTAGCCATTAAACGAATATAAAAAAAAATCTCCTTTTTTTTTAAATCTTGTTATTATTAAATTCATTACGGGTGGTCCGTAAATGTTTTTTAGGTACCATTAAGGTACTAAGTTTTTCAGGAGGAGTTAGTATGATGAAGCGTAGTTTTTCTTATCTTGCGTCTGTTGTGTTCTCAGCTTTTTTTCTTGGGCTTTCTGGTGTTGCAGCCGTTGATTCTGTTGATACAACAAAGGTAGATAAAGCTGATGCAAAACCAGCAAAATCAAAAAAGGTGAAGTCAAAACCAACAGCATCGAAAAAAGCTGTAAAATCAAAAGCTGTAAAATCAAAGTCTGCATTATCGAAGGCAAAAAAAACGGTTGCCAAAAAAACAGCATCAAAGTCAAAACCAATGCCAAGCACAAAAGCAAAATTAAAAGACAAAAAAACAGCAGGCAAGCCAGTTCTTGCAGCTTTAGGTAAATTTGATAAAGGTGGCGATATCGTATCGTTTAAGGCAGCTTCAAGCGAAGTTATTGATTTTGTCAAAACGAAGCTTGATGCCAAAACAACGCCAAAAGCCCAAAAGATGGGAATCTATAAGAGCATTATAACGATGGTTAAGACAACGGGTCTTCCAAAATTTGATACCGATGCTCACTATGCAGCAACAAAAGAACTTATCGATGTTGCCATTACAAATGAAGCTAAATTTGGTATCAAGGCAATTTCAAAAGGACTAGCTAAACAACAAGTTCAATTTACCAAGGAGATGAATTCTCCTGAGTTGCGTGCGAAGAAAGCCAAAAAAGCAACAAAGAAAGCAAAACCTGCAACAGCCAAAAAAGCGGTAAAAAAGGCAGCAAAAAAAACAAAGCTGATAAAGGGCGCAGCTAAGGACAAGTCAAAGAAGGTTGTCAAGAAGCCAGTAGCCAGCAAGGCAAAAGCCAAAGTAACACCAAAATCAAAAAAGTCAGCCGCAAAATCAGCTGTTAAATCAAAAGACAAGTCAAAGAAGGCCGTCAAAAAGCCTGCAGCTAGCAAAGCAAAAAGCAAAAAAACAGTAGCAAAATCAAAGGCTACACCAAAAAAAGTAGAAGAAAAACCTGCGGATGCAAAAAAAGAAGTTGCAGCAGCCGCCTAAGTACGGGCAAATTTATTTGCGATTGATAGAGAAAAGGCGACCAATTCGGTCGCCTTTTCTTTTATGTAGATCTTAATTTGATTGTTTTCATTATGTGTTCATATATTATACTTTTAATTAAATAAAAGTTATAACCATTTTTGTCATCCTGAACTTGTTTCATAGCTGTCCGAAGTTGTTTAAAATGTGCGTTTTTTCTACTTTGTCATCCTCGACGTGATCGAGGATCCATCCTAAAATCAATTGAATAAGCCGATCAGGCGATATTATTAAGTTCAATAAGATGGACGCTGAATCACGTTCAGCATGACAAAAATAGGATGAAATATTAGCCAATTACTTAACTTTTGACAGTTATGAAACAAGTTCAGGATGACAAAGAGGGACTTTATTAAGGTGTAAAGAGTAGGGCTTTATTTTAAAGCAATCGACTGAACGAAAGGGTGTCATGCTTGATATTATTATTATTACGGCCGTGCAAATTATTATCGAAGCGCTTCCAATAAGCAGTTCGGGCCATGTATTGTTGGCGCAATTAGCGTGGGAAAAATATGCCGCCCAGCCCTTTGTCCAATTACCCGATTTTTTTGACCATTTTCTTCATGGCCCAACGGTGCTTATTTTGCTCGTGGTGTTTTTTAAAGACTGGTTTTATAGTGCGCGGCGATTGCTTTTTGCGTGGGGTTCGCGGTTTTTTTGTCGGCGCTCGCCGCGCTGGTCCGAACGGCGCTTAACTGGGGTGTTTTTAAAGATTGTTGGATTTGTCTGTGCCGCCGACGCCATAACAGCCATTGCATATGTTGCCAAAAGCGCCCTTGAAAAAAATACGGCTTTTTTAACTGACCCGCGGGTTTTATTGGGAGCTTTTTGCGTCACGGCAATCCTTTTATTATCATTATTGTTTTTGGATTATCGATCTTGTTGGAACCTCAAGGGAGGTGCAGGAGGGCCTGGGCGCCATAGCCACCTGGGCGACGGCGGCAACGGCCTGCAATTAATAAGTAACGCCTTTACCCTTGAAAAATCACTTATTATTGGAACGGTTCAGGGGATAGCCTTGATATTTACAGGGTTATCTCGCTTCGGTTCCACCTATGTTATTGGGCGTTGGTTGGGGTTAAGCCCTCGGCGATCGTTCCAGTTTTCATTTCTTATACAATTTCCGCTTATTGCCGCAGCGTTTGTGTTTAATGGTGTCCGTGGGATGCTCA
>CAZLQB010000085.1:0-5136 GCA_964561585.1 uncultured Pseudomonadota bacterium | reverse complement strand
TATAAACACCAAGAAGGCCCTCAAAGACCAGATTAAACAACTTGATGATAAGCTCATTGAAGCCCGCACAGAAGTTGCAACAATGCGCAAAAGTAGCAGTGATATTTTATCAAAAGGACAAGAAACAGACGCTCAAGCCGTACTTGGAACTATTAACACGGGGCTAGAAAAAATATCGGCAACGCAGGCCTTTATTAACGGTGATTTTTCACGCACGTTTGATGGTAACATTGCAAAAATTCAATCGTTAATTCAACAAGGACAAACGGTTATCCAGACGCTTCAGACAAAAGGATATCAACAACAAATAGCGCAAGCGCAGATAACAACAATCGAAGAAAAGGAAGTAGCAAAAGAGCAAGCAGCAAAAGCGGCAAAGACACAACAAGAAAGCACATTGGACCCTGTAACAGAATTCTTTGCTAACGTTGTACGAAAAATTAAAAAAATAGGGATCAGTATTAAAACAATTTTTTCAGCCGAACCCCAAGACATAAAAGTATCTCAGGGCGGTGAAAAAAAAAACTCTAATGAACCAATAGCTGACCAAAGTACCCCGGTTGTTGTATCAAATATCTCAGCCGCAACACAAAACCTGATCACCTCACAGCTTAACGAGGCCGATCTAGCAATGCAAAAATTGGATGATCAACAAAAAAACATAGCCCAACAAATGCTTTCACTCGAACAAAGCACAACAAGTGTTATCAACAACCTTAAAGGTTCAAACCCAACCAAAGAAGATCAAGAAAAAGACCCAAAGTGGAAACAAGTTGCTATGCTTATTACCAGCAATCTTCTGGATGCAGCCGCTTTTGTGGTCACCGGAATTAAAGATGCGGTAATTTACGTTTACAACTATCTTTTTGCTGGGATTGTTAATCGCTTTGTCAGCGATGTTAAAGAAAAAGTAAACAAAGATGAAAAACCATCAAAAGGGAATGTACCCGCGCAAGGACTATTACCAATAGAAAAAACAGACGTGCCGGCAACCCCACCAAGTAACACACCAGCTCCCGTCATTCCAGCACCAACACAACAGGCCGAGGGGATTGCCAGCCCGGCAATGGCATAATGCTCCCCATTTTGCGCCGATTACATCAATAATATCTATTTCCAAACTCCGTTTTTTTGCCTACAATTAAACAATCAGAATATAAGCCCAGTAATCATTGGGCTTATATTCCATTAACCATAAATAAGGCACCGCATACCAAGGAGACCAAATGAATCCTACAATATTCAGAGAATATGACATTCGTGGAATAATAGGCAAAGATCTAGAGATCGAAGAAACCTATGAACTTGGCAAAGCGATTGTAACCTTCCTACGCCACAAACATCCAGACGAATCAACCCTCATTATAGGACATGACGCCCGTAGCCACTCGATACCAATATTAGAAAATATCATGCAAGCGGCTACCGAACTCGGGTTAGACGTTATTAACATTGGCCTATGCCCATCGCCAGTTGTTTATTACGCACGACACCAATTTAAAACCCCACTTGCCCTCGTTGTCACAGCATCACACAATACAAAAGAATACAACGGCATAAAAACCTGGGGTGCCTGGGGAAGCCAAATACAAGAAATCAAAAAGATTTATCAGAGCAAAGATTTTTATCCAACCCCAAAATCATCCGGCTCTTTGAGAACCCTGAATATCATTGATGATTATGTGGCTTACCTTGAAAATCACTTTAGCCACCTCAAAAACCTACCTATCAATGCCGTAATAGATTGCGGAAATGGCGCCGCAGGAAGCGTTATGCCTCAATTAGTTTCGGCAATGCATTGGTCAAACGTTAAGCTTTTATTTGTCGAACCTGATGGCAATTTCCCAAACCATGAAGCCGACCCAACGGTTCCAGAAAACATGCAAGATGTCAAAAAAATGCTTGCAGAGGACTCGTCACTTGTTGTTGGGCTAGGACTTGACGGCGATTGCGACCGCATGAACCCAATGACAAAAACAGGAGAGCTTGTTGCCGGTGATAAAATGCTTGCGTTATACGCCCAAAAAACGCTCAAAGATTTTCCTGGCGCATCAATTGTTTTTGATATCAAAAGCTCAGACAGCCTTATAGAACTACTTACCCAATGGGGCGCTAAACCATGCATATCCCCGTCAGGGCACTCGCTCATTAAAAAGGCAATGGCCGAAACCGATGCCAAATTGGCGGGTGAGCTCAGCTGCCATTTCTTCTTTAATGACCGCTATTTCGGGTATGACGACGGTATTTATGCATCATTGCGCCTTTTCGAAATTCTTGAAGAAACGAAAAAAACGCTTGAAGAACTCCTTACAATCGTTCCACAAAAAGAAAGTTCGCCAGAGATTCGCATCAAATGCACATCTGATGCCCAAAAGGTAGCTATCGTCGCCCATGTTAAAGAGATATTTGCCGCACGAAAAGACACCAAGCTTTTGACCATTGACGGCATACGTGCATCAATGCCTTACGGCTGGGGCCTTTTACGAGCATCAAATACACAACCGGTTATTTGTTTGCGATTTGAATCAACAACAAAAGAGGGCTTTGATCACGTTAAGGACGACTTTTATCAAGCGCTCCTCTCGCATTTTGATGAAAAAACGCTAAGGGAATACATTGGACACTAAACGTATTGGACTGCATATACGTCTAAAAGAAGGGCTTGCCCAGGTAGCTCAGGAGGCCCTTAACTTCAATCTTAGTCATTTTCAATTTTTCCTCACGCCATCGCCAAAAAGTGCGTATATCAACATAGGGCCAGAACGTGAAAATTTTTTAATGCTCAAGCAAAACCATTTTCAAAGCCTTTTTTTGCATAGCTCGTACTGGATTAACCCTGCAACAGGAAAAGCCGCAGGATTTGCCGCAAGTAAAGGCCTGTTACGAAAAGAACAAGCCATTGCTCAAAAGCTCGAAATCCCATTCTTGGTTGTTCATGGGGGAGTGGCCAAAGACCACCCGACAACACCCGAAGATCCGCAGGCCAAAAAGGCCGGTATTCAAACACTTGCAAAGACACTCAACCACCTTGTAAAACAGGAATCAACCGTTCAAATTCTCCTTGAAAATTGCGCCCACGGCAATCGGACCATAGGTAATGACTTTAATGATTTTTTGGCACTCAAGCAGGAGCTTGATCAACCAGAGAAAATAGGCTTTTGCGTAGACCTTGCCCATGCTTTTTCGTACGGTTATCAATTGGCCGATACCGAAAATTTTGTGCAAATACTCAGCACCACCATTGGTCTTGATGCGATAAAGCTTATCCATTTTAACGATTCGGCAGAATTATGCGGAAGCAAAAAAGACCACCACGCATTACCGGGGCACGGGCTTATCGGCAAAGACACGCTTAAATCGGTTGTTAACCACCCCACGCTCGCCCATATCCCCCTTATTATAGAGCCACCTCACGCCCACAGCAGTAAAAACACGCTAAAATCACTCCTTGAAGAATTTAATACCTGGTAAGTTGCTTTTATTTTCAGTGAATAACAAAACAGGTTATTTTATATGCAGGCTGCACTAAAAGCCCTGCGTTTGACGTTTCCGGCATAACAAGGCAAACTTAAAACACTAACGAAAAAGCCATTTTACAGAAATTGAGGAGGTTCAACATGTTTAGTATTTTCAAAACCTTACGATTTACAGTTCTCTCGAAAAAAATATTCACTGGCGTATTAGCTACCTATATATCACTGGGCGCCATAGCATTATCAGCCGTACCGGTGCCAGCAAAACAATCCAATAGTGCTTATCCTATTGAAACACTTATCAATGACCCAAAAGCCAAAACGCTTCTCATTGAACTAAGGGATAAATGCCTAAGCCTTGCCGACCAGGTTGAAGAAACGATTAAGCGTATTTGTAGCGCAACAGAAAAGCTCTATTTAAGAAGGTTCTTAAATAACAACAAGCCAACACTCAATAAGCTCGCTGGTATTATCGGCCAGGCAATTGAGCAATCCATACAGAACACGGGCCTGGCAACACGCGAGACAAGGCTTATGGTCGATGGCGTTTCAATAACCATTACACCGAATGATTATAAAACCATAAAAACCCTTGTTCTTAAAATATACACCGATTCATGCAAAAATGTGGGAACACCCAACCAAACAAAAAACAATACCCCATCTACGACAAAAGATGCGCTTATTCAAGAATTACTCACAAATCCTATATTCAATAAAATCAGAATTAACCTTATTACTCCCTTTGTTGCTCATGCAACAACAACGTTAAACATTAAAACCGGCAATTTCGAACAAACAATAATGGCCACCATTAAACAACTTCTTATTGCAAACCTTAATGAATCTGAAATCACAGAACTTCTAAACCTGTTCAAAAGCAACGCTGTTCAAAGAATCATTTTGAATGGAAATGAATTTGTAAAAATCATTCTCGCAGACCTTTCCCCAGGGGTTGTTGCCCACCTTCAACAAATTTTCCCTTGGCTTACGGTCGCCTAAAGGTTTCAATTAGTAACAAACACAATGAACAGATTTGTGTGCTTTGCCGCTTGGTCAAAGAGTCAAAGAGTTTTTCTAGACATAAAAAGAGGGTTTGCTACAATAAGAGGTGTTTAAAAACCCGTTCTTAAGTAGATAATCCAATAGATGATGAATTTCTGAAAGGCTATGTGACCATGGAGTACACAGAAAAACCTGTTTTTGAAAAATACGCATTGTTCCAAACTGGTGGTAAACAATACCAAGCTATTCCAGGTAAAACAGTGGCTATTGAAAAAATTGAAGGCGAATCCGGAACAATACTTACGTTTAACGAAGTTTTGTTCCGAAAAACTGAAGATGAGAAGTTTGAAATTGGGCAACCGTTCGTTAGCGGTGCAACAGTTACGGCAAGTATTATAAAACAATTCAAAACACCTAAAGTAATTGTTTTCAAATACAAACGTCGTACAAAATACCGTACGAAAACTGGACACCGTCAAAGACAAACAGTTATCCGTATCGAAAGTATTTAACAAAATACATTTCGAAAAATTATAAAAACCCTCCAATTAATTTGGAGGGTTTTTTCTTGTACAAACAACTTGCATCATCATGTAATTCTGGTACATTTTAAACATTGAAATGCGGGAATAGCTCAATTGGTAGAGCATTGCCTTCC
>CAZLQB010000084.1:0-5141 GCA_964561585.1 uncultured Pseudomonadota bacterium | reverse complement strand
TCTTTACTGTTTTTTCCCCACGAAGAATTGTCGGGAGAACCCCTTAATCCCGCATATTCAATAACACTAATAAGAGAATCGAAATCTTTTTTCTCACTTTGCTCTGCTTTGCATACAAAATTAAAAAAGGCAACCAGCACGCCAAGCACCACCCGAACATTCAACACCTTTAAAAACATGATCAAATCTCCCTTTTTATAAAAACACCAGGTCATTTCACTTTAAGAACATTATATTTCCCCTATAATGTTCTTAAAGTATTATAGTAGTCTCAAATACACAATGCACATGTTTTTTTATAAAAGGAACTTTAATGAATCATAAAACAATCCTTTTCATCATCTCCTCAATAGCAGCTTTAAGCTGTATTTCACAAGCAAAAACGCCAACTCACAAGAAGCCCCTTTCCTCCGTAAAAAAAATATCCTGGCTCAACAAAAATATAATCTCGCTCCTAGAAAATGAATCTTCGATAACTATTCAAGATAAAAATCAACCGCCATCGATCTGTTTTTTTTCTGCTGATCTTAAATTTGATGGCACCTCTTTAAAATTTTGTGAACTGGGCAATGGATTATATGGGGTTCCACTTCCGAGCTACTCAATTATCAATGGGGCAAAAGAGTTGCTTTATACCCCTTATTGGGAGCTATTCTGGATTTATTTAAAGCAATTTAATTTGCCCATTTTCTATATTGGCCCAAACACAACAAACGGCGCTAGTGCCTTGAAACAACTTGGCGGAAAGTTATTTGCTGATGCCGATGAACTTCGGGCATATTGCGCACAGCATTATGCACAGACTGCAAAGCCATTTAACGCTACCAAAATAAGTGATTATACAGCAATTATTGCGTACGCCGGAAAACGTGACTTTGATGTTATTGATAAGCTCAAAGCAGATTATCCAAACCTTCTTTTTATTAACAATTTTGACGCACTGTTTCGCCGCCAAAAAGATAAAATTCATGAGTTTTTTAATTGCGAAGAACTTAGTGAATTGCGCCCGCAATGGAAAGTGTATCCCCATGTTTATACACCAGAATTAGCACGCCAAATTCAGGCCGATATTCCATCTGATTATTATATTCTCAAGCCTACCGTGGGGCGCAAAGCATTAGGCGTTGTTATGGTAGAAAGGGAAAAATTGGATGAAGTGCTTAGAGAAATTCTTTCTTTGCGGGCCGCTCCCTCCCGCCCCTCCCTTAAGAAGGTCGAATCCATTAACAAGGCCAGTGATTGGCAAAAGACCGCAAAGCAAACAACATTTATTGTCGAGGCTTATGCCCCATCAAAAACGATTTTCTACGAAGGTCGGCCATATGACCCAACACTGCGCGCAGCGTTTGCCGTTTGTTACGACCAAGGCAAAATAGTCTCGACCTTTTTTTCGTGTTTCTGGAAAAAGCCGCCATATTCACTTAATGAAGATGTTTCGCTAACCGATAAGCACATTACCAAGTCAATGGTCGGATGCAAAACACCGGGACAAGAAGTTGAGGTTGAGGACATGAAAAAGCTGACGAAAATATTCAATGCTATTTTGCCAGCAATGTATGAAAAGATTTTGCCGAATTTATTACCTTTGCAATAACCGAAGAATATTTGCTTCCAACATTACTTGATCTTCAATTTCAGAAATTTCTGCTTTGCTGAGCCGCTTTTCCATTAACGTCTGAAGCCTTTTTGTTGTAATTTTTTTTGCTTCTGCTTTTTTCGTTTTCTTTATCATAATTGCTCCTTGTTTGTTTTTACTGAAGAAGTCTAATGTAGGCACTTTTGAATAACGGTACAATTTCACAATCCTTATGTAAGTAAATTTGAATAAGAATACAGCCTGTACACTCCATTGTAAAAAAAAGGCCCCGAATACAATTAAATGTATTCAGGGCCTTTAAAATTAACGAGCTTTAAAATCGCTTAGCGACTGCTCCAGCTACGAGGGGTTGATGAACGACGGAACCCGCCGCTACCTCCACCACCACGACCACCAAAGCGACGATTACCGTATGAACGGTCATCTCGTGAAGCAATTTGAGGCTGTGCATTGGCAAGAAGATCTTCTTTAGGTTGTCCCTTTTTATGAGAAACTTTTTTCAGAAGAGCTGCTGCAATTTCAATTTCGGTATGATCTTGAGCAACTAATTGCTCAACAAGCTTTGTATATTTATCCAAGCTGCCTTCTTGGATGATTTGCTTAATCTCAACAAATAGCTTGTTGTTTTTAAGTTCATCAAGATGGTCAAGCAATGGCAATGGCTGTCTTTCTATCGATGCCTTGGTATAACGCAAGATTGCCTTAAACTCATATTGTTCGCGGCCAGAAACAAAACTAAATGCCTTACCAGCACGGCCGGCACGACCAGTTCGTCCAATACGGTGAACATATGATTCTTCATCTTGTGAAATTTCAAAGTTAAAAACCGCTTCAACGTGAGGTACGTCAATACCACGCGCAGCAACGTCGGTAGCAACCAAAATTTCGAATGCACCTTTTCTAAACTTCTCCATAACACGATCACGTTTAGGCTGTGAAATGTCACCATGAATACCATCGGCAGCATAGCCACGCGATACTAAGCCAGTAACAACATCATCAACTTTGCGTTTAGTATTACAAAATACAATGGATGATTTAGGGTTGTGTAAATCGATCAAGCGACAAAGAAGTTCAAGTTTCACGCGTGGGTCAATGTCAAAATAGACTTGCTCAACGGCGGGAACGGTCACTTTTTCGTGCGCAATTTTGATCGTATGTGGATCTTTTTGATAGCGCTTGGCAAGCGTAGCAATTTCTTGAGAGATCGTTGCCGAAAACAATACGGTCTGACGCTCTGGGTTTGTTTGCTTCAAAATCATTTCGATATCGTCACGAAAGCCCATGTCTAACATTTGGTCGGCTTCATCAAGAACAACCATTTTGACAGCAGCAAGGCTAAGCGTACGACGCTCCATATGATCCATCAAACGGCCAGGTGTTCCGATAACGATTTGCACGCCGCGTTCTAATGCTCGTATTTGACGGTCAATAGGTTGTCCGCCATATACTGGCAACACACACAAGCCGCGTTTATATTTTAATAACTTATTTAATTCAACCGATACTTGAATTGCAAGTTCACGCGTAGGACAAAGCACTAATGCCTGAACCGCATGACTTCTTGCATCAATTTTTTCGATTAATGGAATACCAAAAGCGGCTGTTTTACCAGTTCCGGTCATTGCTTGGCCGACAATATCGCGACCTTCAAGCATAAGGGGGATTGCTTCTGCTTGAATTGGGGATGCTTCCTCAAAACCAAGCTCAGCAATAGCCTTGAGTACTTCTTTAGATAAGCCCAATTCTTCGAATTTTAACTTTTTCATCATAATAATATGATACCTCTATAAACCTAAGTCGAGCCACACTAAAATGGCATCAACCTTTCCAATAATAATTAAAGATTTCTTAATTGTTTTTTAAGAAAGATACCTCGCATCCATGCAAGGATCCGAGCTTAGGTATAGATTGCTAGGCATAAAATCAGAACGTTTTTAGCTATCGAACCCCACCCATCTTTATTTGAATATAATACTAGCTTATCAATATCGTCCTATTTGTCAAAAACATTGTTTTTATTGCGTAAATATAGGCTTTTTACCGAGCTGCTTTTTCGACAAACCCGGTTATTTTTATTGCCAAACCCCCTTTTATTTGCTATTTTCGGAGAGTCTTATAAGAAAAGATGGATCTTGGATTGTGTCCGAGATGACAAAAATAAGTGTAACCCTTTAACATTTGTAGCGGCAATCGCTGGCTACACTCTATGAGGATCGTTTTATGATCAAGGATAGTAAGTATTCCCACATTCCTGTTCCAACCACTAGTGCCATACTCTTTGAAGAGGATGGACTCAAGGTTGAAGCTTCGGTTCAACAAGAACTCGCCGGCATTTACGAAGAATTTGGTACCAAATTCCAAGTTGGCAAAGTAGTTTCAGGTCGCGTTGTCTCAAAAGACAATAACGGCATATTGGTAAGCATCGAATACAAATCCGATGGCCTTATTCCAAACTACGAGTTCTCTGAATACGAGCTTAAAAAAATTGCAGTCAACGAGCCTATCGACGTTATTCTCGACCGGCTTGAAGACAAAAACGGCATGGTGGTCTTGTCCTACCAAAAAGCTAAAGCGCTCAAGGCTTGGGACAAAATTGCTGAACTTGCTGAAAAAGATGAACCTGTTACCGGCATAGTCACCCACAAGGTTAAGGGCGGCCTGAGTGTCGACGTAGGCATCCCAGCATTCTTGCCTGGCTCACAAGTTGATGTTCAACGCGTCACCGATTTTGATCAATTTGTTGATCAAGAAGTTACCTGCAAAATCTTGAAGGTAAACAAAAAACGCGGCAACATCATCATTTCCCGTAGAAAATACATTGAAGAACAACGTACCGAAGACAAGAAAAAAGCCCTTGAAGTTATTCAAGACGGCCAAGTATTGCAAGGTATCGTCAAAAACATCACCAGTTACGGCGTATTTATTGACGTTGGTGGCATCGACGGCTTGTTGCACATTACCGATATGTCATGGGGCCGCATTGCGCACCCAAGCGAATTGGTAAAAATCGGCAGCACGATCCCCGTCAAAGTCATTGCATTTGACAAGAAGCACGAGAAAATCTCTCTTGGCATGAAGCAATTGACCCCAAATCCATGGGAAAACGTCAACAGCAAGTACCCACTTGGTTCAAAAGTCTCTGGCCGCATCTCCAGCATCACCGAATACGGTTTATTTGTTGAAGTTGAAAAAGGCGTTGAAGGCTTGGTACATATTTCCGAAATTTCATGGACCGAACGTATCAGCAACTTGTCAAAGCACTTCACCGTTGGTCAAACAATTGAAGCATTGGTCGTTGCTCTTGATAAAGACAACCGCCGTATGTCATTAAGCATCAAACAAATGTCCGAAGATCCTTGGAAAGCTGTTGCCGAAAAGTTCAAGATTGGCGACAAGATCACTGGCAAAATCACCAACATCACCGACTTTGGTCTTTTTGTACAATTACTTGATGGTGTTGATGGCTTGGTACACATCTCCGACCTTTCGTGGACCGACCACATAGCTCATCCAGGCGACAAATACAAAAAAGGTGATATGG
>CAZLQB010000083.1:0-5151 GCA_964561585.1 uncultured Pseudomonadota bacterium | reverse complement strand
CACGCGAACATGCACAAAATTTATAGAAATAAGTCTTTTATGTCAAGTTTAAATCGTTGATTTCGCGTTTTATATTAAAAAACGGCTACAAATGAAGCAGTAAATCAACACCCCCAAGATATCCATAAGCGTTGCCAAAAAGGGCGTTGCCGAGTGCGCAGGGTCAATTCCAAGTCGCTCAAGCGTGATTGGAATAAATGCACCCATTAAAATTGACGTAATAACGATCAGAAATAGTGAAAAACTTATAACAACTGCATACAATAACGAGTGGGCCGTGAAATAGACCCGAATAAAGCTTACGCCCGCAAGAATAGTCGCCATAATCAGCGACATACCAAATTCGCGGACCAAAATCTTTAGGCCGTTTTGCCGCGTAATTTCCTTAGTAGTTAAGCCACGAATAACCAGCGTAGCAGATTGATTGCCCGCATTTCCACCCGTTCCAACCAACATCGTCAGGAAAAAGGTTATAATGGCATATTGATTAAGCAATGAACCATAATTTGAAAGAATAAGACTGGAAAAACTTTGCAATAACAACAGACCTATAAGCCATGGCAGCCTCTGACGAATAAGCATCCACCAAGGCGTAGCGAAATAGCTATGCTCCATGGGAGACAAGCCTGACATTTTATAAACGTCCTCACTGCCTTCTTCCTTGATGATTTCGTAAACATCATCGGCCGTGATTACCCCTAAAAAATGGTGTTCTTTATCAACAACCGGGGCACAAACTAATTCGTAATGCTCCATTTGGTGAACAATATCTTCCTGGTCTTCGTCCACATAAACAAGCAACTCATTCTTTTCCATAATTTTTGCAAGAACAGTATCTGGTTTACTGAGCACCAATTTATCAAGCGTTATAAAGCCGACCACGATATTTTCGGCATTTGTCACATAAATACGATGCATAATTTCTTGGGTTGGGCTGAGGCGTTGCAAAAGCTCAATGCTGCGCTTAACGTTAAAATTGTCTTGCAACGTTACCACATCACTACGCATGCGGCCACCAGCGGACGACGGGTCAAAACTCAGCAAGGATATAATTTGGTTTCGTTGTTTTGAATGCAGTAACTTGAGGTATCGTTCCAAGTCTTCATCCGAAAGATGATCGAATAAATCGGTCAATTTATCAACCGGAATTGCCTTTAAAATGACGGTCGCCATTTCACTATCAAGATTAACCAGCACATTGGCTTGAACTTCTTCAGGAATTTTTTCAAAAACCTTAACGCCAAACTCGAGCGGCAATTTTTTAAATAATTTAATCTGGTACTCAAAATCCAGCTGTCCGATAAGCATAGCAATGTCTGCCGGATGCTGCTGCAGCAATATATGCCACAAATCTTTTCCAAGCCCCGAATCCTCACAGATAATTGTCTCAATATTATTTTCTATCTGGAGAAGGATTTTTTTTATTAACAACATCGCCGGCCTTCCTGATAAAAAAACGCTTTCCCTATCACCCAATTGACTTAATTCTACTGGAAAATATAATGAAAGAGAAATGGTTCCCTTATATTATCTCTATTTTAGCAGAAACTAAAGATTTATCATGAATACAAAAACAGAAAAACTCACGTGCGCCGCCGATCATATTGGGTCTCGTCTAGATAAGTTCCTTTTTATCAACTTTCCCGATTATTCGCGCACCTATTTTCACGACCTCATCGAGGGCAAATACATCACCGTTAATAATAAAATCATCACTAAGCCAAGCTGCTTGCTAAAATTGGATGATAGCATTGCGGTCACCTTCCCACCAACACCTGAATACGACCTTGCCCCTAAAAAGGTCGACTTTGGGGTCATTGACACTCAGCCCGACTTTATAGTAATCAATAAGCCTGCCGGCCTCGTTGTCCACGCGGGCGAAAGCAATAAAGACGAAGTTTCGTTGGTTAACGGCCTTTTGTACTATTTTCAGGAACTCAAAGATCTCCTTACCAAAACCGAAAACTATCGCCCAGGAATTGTCCACCGCATTGACCGCGACACATCAGGCCTGCTGATTGTTGCTCGAACACAAAAAGGTCAAATTACGCTCAGTAAAATGTTCCATGACCGCAAAATTCATAAAACGTATTTGGCAATTGTTGAAGGCCACCCGCCACGCGAGGGGTGTATAAATTTGCCCATTGGCCGTGATGCCAAAGAACGCCACAAAATGTCACACGCTGGTATTTGCAGCCGCGACGCCCTGACCCATTACAAAACAATGGAGTATTACCCCCAACATTCGCTCATAGCGGTCAATATTGTCACCGGCCGCACCCATCAAATTAGGGTCCACTTTTCGGCCATTGGCCACCCCCTTGTGGGCGACCAGGTCTATGGCAAAAAAAGCCACTTTATTGCCCGCCAAGCGCTTCACGCCTGGACCATATCCTTTAATTATCAAGGCAAGGAATACACCTACGAATGCCCAATGCCTCAGGATATGACCAATTTAATAGAAAAATTAAAAACACTTTCTGACTAAAAACCCAATTATTTAACAAAAAAGCCCTATTTACGCCATTTTGCAATATTATCCCATTTGACAATAATACACGCTCAATTAAAATAAAAACATAATATTAATAACCAGGCAATAGTTACAAATAGGAGTTTTAGCATGCTTAAGCACATAGGCAATCGTTTTATCCGGGCAATCCTTTTTATCGTTATCACAGCAGGATCAATTAATGCAATGTGCGTTGATCGTGAAACCGCTATCAAAGCTTATGAAGCTGGGGCAAAATTATACATACAAGATATTTTGAAAAAATCACACGAAAAAGCCATCAGCCCACAACAATTAATTGAACTTTGCTGTAACCCCTCAATCAGATACTTTTTTCTAGAAATTCTCCTTGCTAATTTTGATCAAAAAACAAAAGACTGTGAAGGGCTAACCGCACTGCACCACGCCACACTTCAAAGCAATGTAGATATGATTAAGCCACTCCTTGAACATGGCGCCGACATTAACGCCGGGGATAAGCTCGGGCTTACCGCATTGCACTTGGCCATAAAAAATGACTCCGTAATCCCAGCGATGCCAATAATCAATGAACTTCTTGCCCAGCCCAAAATCAACCTAAAAACCATGGATATTAAATTCAACACGGCATTGCATTATGCTGTTAACTTCGAAAAGCCAAAAATTGTTGAAGCCCTACTTAAAAAATCAAAAGCCCCAATCAATTGCCCAAATATTCAGGGATTAACCCCGCTACATATTGCGTTGCTGCGTAACAATGAGGAAATTATTAACATACTCATTAAAAATGGGGCATCAAAAAATATTGACGCTGCCGTAGCCAGAGAATTTTTAGGGGAAATCTAGAATCAAAGAAATAGTTAATAACTATACCATCAAAAATCGGAGGTTATCATGAAAAAGTCATTACAATTATTACTCACCCTTTCAGGCTCGCTCGTCCTTGCGGGCCAGCAAACTTTATGCCTAGCCGCAATGCCTAGCAACCCTATGATGCCCATAAAACCATCACTTGAATCATTGCCGCCCGAATTAATTGAGCAAATAATAAAAAAAATTGCCCCATCAACAAATATGCTTGACCTTATTATGCTGACAAACACCCTTGCGCAAAGCAACAAGAAATTCAAGCAATATTTCGACGCAATCAATCTTAAAAAATCTATTAAATCGGTTTTACATCCGGTTAATCCATACTATTCGCATGAGATTCGCAACGACGCACTTGATGCTCGTCACTATGCGCTTGATATTCGTAAACATTCACCAACGTTATTTGCCGCTGCAAGCGGAAATAGATTTTTAATGAATTTTATTAATAACATTGACCTTATAAACCCAGAAAACATGTTATCGGCAGCTCATTATGCGGCCTACTACAACCAACCAATCGCACTAAGCATGATCTTAAAAAATTACCCCTCCTTAGCCAATTTCATGGATAAATATAGCAACACGCCACTCCATATTGCTGCACAAAAAAGACATGCCGAGTGTGTGAAAATATTGCTAATGCATAAAGCTCGCGTTGATCTACGTAACAATAATGGAGCAACACCATATGCTGCAGCTTACAGCAACGAAGTACGTTGTATTATTCGTGACCATATTGATGGCCTTTCTGATGATTGTCCACAAAAGCAAAACGCCATATTATACGAAAATACCGATCATGATACAAATCTTATCGTTGCGGCACAGGAAAACGAAATATCTCATTTTTATCCAATTTTATACACATCAAGAAACCCGAATCTAAACACCCAAGATCGTGATGGCAATACGGCCTTGATTTGGGCAGCAAAAAACAATAATTTCGAAATGCTTCATGCCCTAATTACAAAGCCCGGCATCAATATCAACGCTCAAAACAATGATGGTGATTCTGCCTTAATAATTACCGCTAACAATGGGAACTTAGACATAGTTAAGACTCTTATTGAAAACGGAGCTACTGTTAATATTCGGAATAACAATGGCTTCACCGCCCTAACAGTCACCGCCTCCAGTGGTCATTTGGACATCGTTCAAACGCTCCTTGCAAATGGAGCAGATATTAATATTCAGAATAACGCTGGCGTCACTGCTTTATTTTTTGCCGCCGATCATAATCATTTAGCCACCGTTCAAGCTCTTCTTGCTGGCGGGGCTACCGTTAATACTCAGGATAATTATGGTGGGACCGCCTTAATGGCCGCCGCCGACAAAGGTCATTTAACCATCCTTCAAAAACTCCTTGCAAACGAAGCGGATGTTAATATTCGGACGAACAATGGCTGCACCGCCTTAATGGCTGCCGCCCAACGTAGACAGTTAAATGTAGTTCAAGCCCTCCTTGCAAGCGGAGCCGATGTTAATATTCAGGCGAACAATGGCCTAACAGCCCTAGACTATGGTAACGACGAAATTAAAGAAATTATTCGCCAACATACGAGGTTATCATGAAAAAAGTATTACGCTTATTACTCACCCTTTCAGGCTCGCTCGTCCTTGCGGGCCAATATGCTGTGCCATTAATTAGCATGGAACAAGAAAGCCGTAAACGCAAGGCAACAGAGCCGGCCGAAGGCGATCATCGCCCCGGCAAAAGAGCTCGCGTTAGCATACAACAACCTAAAAGCCCTATCCTTAAAATAGAGCAGTATATCGAGAGCCATCCG
>CAZLQB010000082.1:0-5187 GCA_964561585.1 uncultured Pseudomonadota bacterium | reverse complement strand
TGGCAGTTAAGATTCGTCTTAGCAGATTAGGCACAAAAAATCGTCCATATTGGCGTATCGTTGCGTTAGAAGAAAGTAGCAAACGCGATGGTGCATTTTTGGAAGATCTTGGCACATACGATTCAATTAAGCATAAAGTAATCCAAATCCGTCTTGATCGAATTCAAGAATGGGTTGCCAAGGGTGCTTTATGTAGCCCAACCGTTGCAAAGATCCTCAAAACACAACGTACTCAAGCCAAGTAATAAATTCAGTTGAATCTTCATCAGTGATCCGGGCTTACCGCTCATGGATGAAATGAAGATTTAACTGGTTAATATCACGCAGGAGAAACATGAGCAACCTTAAGGAATTGGTAGAACAAATCGTCAAAAAACTTGTCGATCGCCCAGAGAGCGTTGTCGTTTCTGAAATTAATGGTGAGCAATCAACCATTATTGAGTTACGTGTTGCGCCAGAAGATCTTGGCAAAGTTATTGGCAAAGAAGGTAGAACAGCTCGATCAATTAGAACATTGGTTCAAGCTGCTGCCTCTAAGGACCACAAACGCGCTGTTCTTGAAATTCTAGAATAGCTGCTAATCCCAAGCATACGCAAAATAAGTACAAAAGGCCGGCGCTGCCGGCCTTTTTTTTACCCACAAAAAGGCCTATGAAAATTTCAATAATCACCGTATTTCCCGAACTTCATGAATTGTTTATTAAAACAAGTATCATCGGCCGCGCTGCCGAAAAAGGGTTGCTCGAGTTTAACATTGTCCGTTTTTCCGATATGTGTCCGCCAAAAGAACGTATCGATGAACCAACGGTTGGACCAGGCGTCGGCATGATTATAAAACCTGAAATTGTCCAAAGGGCAATAACGGCTTGTGAAGAAAAATGGGGACGAGGGTTTAAGATCTTTTTCTCGCCTCAGGGAATAAAACTTAATCAACGTAACTTGGCGGTAATTGCCAAAGAAATAGAAAAAAGATGGATCCTGAATCACGTTCAGGATGACAAGATTGAAGAAAAGCATGAAATAAATACCTGCATCAACTCACCCCACCTTATCATCATTTGCCCACGATACGAAGGCATTGATGCCCGGGTAGAAGATCACTATGCCGACCTAGTTATTTCAATCGGCGACTACGTAGTTATGGGTGGCGACCTGCCCGCTCAAGTTTTCTTAGAAGGCTTTTTACGCCTTGTTCCCGGAATTGTTGGCAAACAGGAATCGGTCGAGCAAGATTCATTTCAATCACCGTTTTTTGACCACCCAGGATATGGATTACCGGTCACCTGGGAAGGCCAAACCATTCCAGACGTCCTGAGGTCGGGCAATCATGCCGAAATTGACCGCTGGCGCAAAGAAGCTGCAGCAAAAAAAACAATTGCTCAGCGATTTGACTGGTTTGCCAGTTCCCAACCAACGCAAGAGGATATCACCCTTGCCAAAAAATTTATTCCCCCGCATTATGTTGCCCTTATGCACACCGATGTTAACCTCAAAGAAGGCCGTGTCGGCACAACCTCAATTGCCTCGCTCGACATTCATGATACAGCCCGGGCTTGCTCAACATACAATATCAAAAACTTTTTTATTGTCTGTCCCCTCAAAGACCAGCAAGAAATTGTTAAAACCTTTTTAAACTTTTGGGGGTCTGAACACGGTGCAAAATATAACCAAACGCGCCAAGAAGCGGTAAGCAGAGTCAAACAACTTGCAACATTTGATCAATTGGTCGAAGCGATCGAGCAACAAGAAGGCGTCAAACCAATAATTGTTACTACTTCGGCAAAAAACCACGACTTTGGAACAAAAATAGATTATCACAGCCAAGCTGAAGTTTGGCGACACAATCGCCCGGTCCTTTTTGTTTTTGGCACCGGCCAAGGCCTCAGTGACCATATTTTGGCAAAATCTGACTACCTTCTGGTCCCAATCCAGGGGCTATCAGCCTACAAACACTTATCGGTCAGATCGGCCGTATCGATAATCCTTGATCGGTGGCTCGGATTGCACCCACAACTATGCGTCAAAGGTGGTACAGACAAAAATAACGAGTAGGTATTGCTAAGTATATTGATTCCTATATACTAAAAACATCTGTTTTTTCAGCTGTTTTAGTGTTAAATTAAGATAAATTAACGATCTCAAAATAATCAGATCAACAAGCCTAAGGAAGACCATGAAAGCTGCTAAATTAACAAAAGAAACGATTCTCAACTACGGAATAGTCGAACGTAACTTCCCTGATTTTAAGGTTGGTGACACCATTGAAGTCTCTCAACTTATCAAAGAAGGTGAAAAAGAACGTATCCAGCTTTACGAAGGTGACGTTATTGCAATCCATACAAATGGTATAGCATCAACCTTCACCGTACGTCGCATTGGCGCCAACGGCATCGGCGTTGAAAAAATTTTCCCATACCATGCAAAAACAGTTGATAGTATCAAACTTGTTAAACACGGACGTGTACGTAGAGCAAAACTCAACTACCTTCGTGAACGAGTTGGTAAAGCTGCCCGCATCAAAGAAAATGTAATGTTTAAAGAGCCTAAAGCTGCAAAAAAAAGCTAAGCTCTTACTCAAAATATTATTAGCAAAGAGAAACATGCAACCTAACGTAAACATCCGGTCATCTATCGTGGTAAAAAGCGTTGTTACATTTTTCTCTTTGCTTTTTTTATGTTCGTGTGCTCACCAAAAAAACAACACGCCTCAGAATATAACCACCCAAACCATTTTTAGTAGTCATTCGTCAAGCAAATCTGCCCAGGAAGACGCAAAGCAATTTGATACCCTTGTTCCCATGGGATTTCGCTGTACTTCAAAGCGCCTGAGCTCTTCGCTGGACAATCAAATTCTTTTGGTTCGCTACGAAGGAACGCAATCGCTCTCGCGCATAACAACATTTTATCGCCGCGAATTAGAAGCGGCCGGCTGGGATTTTTCAGATTTTTCAAGCGATAATGAAGGATTGTTTTTCTGCCGAAAAGGCAAGCAAGAATGTGCGATTACCATCATCAACAAGGGTAAATGTATTGTTACCTTCTCGTCTCGAGTCAAAACACCGACACAAGCCCGCCTCGTCTCCGATATTTCTCAAATTAACAAACCACTAAGCGCATAAGCTTATGATTACTCTTATAATCAAAGGAATATTTTTTTTGATTTCTATTTTGGTAATCAGTTTATGTGTGTTTTCAGGCCTGATTACACTTCTGGGGAAATTCTTCAATATTACCATCGCCAACGATAGCATTTTGGCAAAGCTCATTAATCGCTTTCGCCGCCATTAACGCCTAACCCAACGCAACCAATGTACAACCCGCATAGCCAAACGCTTGCATCGTCTTATGGCTTTTTTACCACCAACCAAAGCGGTTCCCGCCAAAATCATGACAATCCCCTGCAAAAAAGGTAGGAAGAGCCCAATAACCCCAATCACGATCAAAATAATCCCTAAAACCATTTTTCCATAATGGATAAACCCATGTTCAGGAGCCTTGCTCATTTTCATTTTTAATCCTTATTGATAAAACACCAAAATACCCACACAATATTTAACTTACGCGGAGAAAAGGGGTTGCGCAATTGGTATTTTTCTGGTAAAAATGTTGTTGTCTTTGAATAATGCTGGGATGTCGTCTAGTGGTAGGACCCTGGACTCTGAATCCGGTTACAGAGGTTCGAATCCTCTCGTCCCAGCCAAACTTGTCATTACCCCAAGTGGTCCAAGTACTTGCTTATTGACCAATCCTTTTTTTAGAATAATTTTTTATTACCGCTAAAAAAGGAGTTTTATGAAATTTTTTGCCAAGCAGCTTTTACTTGTCAATACTATAGCGTACGCCTTACTAGGAACAGTAAGCACCGCAACGAACAAAACTTTCTTCATGCCTCGTCCAATTAACGGCAACCTTCCCTTGTTCATGGCTCATGAATTGAAACAACAGCAACATCGCATCGTTATCACACCTTTCTACCAGCAATCAACAAACAAAAACGATATGGGTAAATACTTTACGTTTGAAAACAAACAATCGCTGACGATAAAACCGTTCAACTTTGCATCACCTTACGTCAAAATTGGAGATATCCACCCCTTTAATTTCAATTTAACGTCAGGTTATGACGGACAAATTTCATTCCATCCAACCCAAATGGTCTACGGCCTCCACGCTGGCGGTTATCACAGTCTTAACACACTTATTCGCAACCTCTATGCCAGCTGGAAAGCACCAATTATCGTCATGCGCAATAACCCAGGGTTATGCGAAATAATTAATATAAACGGAACACAAGCAACTCACAGCGGACCAATGACCATCGCCGATACCATGAGGGGCGATCTGCTCACCACCGACTGGACACAATCTTGGCAATACTGGAAAGTTAATGGCACCAAACAAGCTCAAGGCTTGGCCGACATTGACCTACGCATAGGCTATCGAGACTACGACGCCAAAGATAATTCTATTGGCATCTATGGAGCTCTCACCATCCCAACGGGTAACAAACCAACAGCCGAATATTTATTTGAACCCATTTTAGGCAACGGCGGACACCTTGGCCTTGGCGCAGGACTTGACGCAACCTACCGGCTGTGGCATTCAAATACCTTGCAAGAAAAAACCCTATCGGTGTTTGCCGCCGCAAACTACAACTACCTTTTTGCCGCAACACAACCAAGAACGTTGGGACTCAAGGGGAAAAATTGGGGGCATGTTATCCGCATGTGCAAAGAAGACACTCGAAACCCGGGTTCTACCCTAGGTGGCTCGCAGCCTGGCGTTAATATTATGACACGCCGCGTCTCTGTACTGCCCGGAAACCATCTTGACCTTTCTACCGGTTTAACATATGCAACAAAATCAAAGTGGAATATCGACCTCGGCTATAACATCTGGCTCCGCCAATCAGAAAAAGTATCACTCAAAAACCAATGGGAGTCTGCTGGTCGCTTTGGGCTCATATCATTCCCTGATAATTACGTTGAAGAAGGCATGCAGACCACCGATGGCAAAATGTTGCCCAAAGTAATGGGACCAGGAAATGTAACAAACGAAATATCATCTGAAACAACCATTGGCATTAATCATGTAGGCGATGGCAAATTTATAACGGCACAAGATATCGACCTTCAAGAACAGCCTTCAAGCATGTCACATAAGATCTTCCTTCAAGTTGCTCACCCT
>CAZLQB010000081.1:0-5218 GCA_964561585.1 uncultured Pseudomonadota bacterium | reverse complement strand
TTCAATGGCAGCAATGCTGTACCTTATTAGCTTTGGCTTTTATGAATGGTGGGCTCGAATGGGTTTTGTCTTTGTTTTTTTAATATTGGCCGTACTCATTCCATGCACCTTATCGGATATTGTTGTTCCTATGCTTTTCGCTCGTATGAGGCCCAAAACAAAGGATGGGAAAGCGCATGAGACGCATTAGAGTTGAAAACGTATCAAAATCTATCGATGGCGAAGTTATCCTCGACAACCTGAGTCTTGATATCCCTGCTGGACAATTTTTCGCACTTCTTGGGCCAAGTGGCTGCGGTAAAACAACATTGCTACGATTGCTTGCCGGACTGGAAAGCGTTGACTCGGGACGTATTTATTTAGGCGATGAAGATATTACGCACCTCCCCATCTTCAAACGACGAATCAATACCGTATTTCAACAGTATGCTTTATTCCCGCATTTAACCGTTTTTGAAAATATTGCTTATAGCATGCGCATCAAAAAAATGAAAACCGACATGATCACCGCCAAAACACATGAAGCGCTCAAAATGGTTCGTCTTTCTGGTCTTGATGCAAAGTATCCTGGCAATTTATCAGGAGGCCAACAACAACGCGTTGCTTTGGCGCGGGCCATTGTTAATGAGCCAGACGTGTTATTGTTGGACGAACCACTTGCCGCTCTCGATCTTAAGCTTAAAGAAGAGATGCTTATCGAGCTTATTGATTTGCAAGACAAGCTTGAAACAACGTTTATTTACATAACGCATGACCAAGCTGAAGCATTGACCGTTGCCGATCAAATGGCAATTATGAACAAACATGGCAAAATTGAGCAAATTGGAACCCCAAAACAAATTTACGAGTTTCCTGTTTCACGATTTGTCGCCGACTTTGTTGGCATAACCAATATCGTCGAAGGATCTTTTCACGTACGCGATAATCGCCAACTCGTGGAAATTGAAGGCCTTGGAGTATTCAATGTATATTGTCCATTGGAAAAGCATTGGATGATCCCTGGTTGCAGATTATTTATGA
The DNA here is from genome assembly GCA_964561585.1 of uncultured Pseudomonadota bacterium. Lineage (GTDB taxonomy): Bacteria > Babelota > Babeliae > Babelales > RVW-14 > GWF2-38-10. The sequence continues at coordinate 4,198 of CAZLQB010000081.1, read as the reverse complement.
GCATCCGTCCTGAAAAAATATTCATAGCCAAACACGAAAAAACCGGTTTTTCAAACCACATCGAAGGCCGCGTTGTTGATATCATTTATTACGGAATGAGCACGCAATATTACGTTAAATTACGCAATGGAAAAGTACTGATTGTCTTTGAACAAAATGAGGAGCACTTTCCTCAAGAAATTATTGATTATGACGACCATGTGCACTTATATTTTCAAAAAGAAAACGTTGTGCTTTTGGAGCATTAATGAAATTTTTAAGGCGTATTTTTTCTGAAGAAATCCCCTTTTTACTCGCTTGTCCTGCCCTCGTGTGGCAGAATTTTTTCCTTTTTTTACCATTTTGCGTTTTGTTGTTTTACAGCTTTTTTGAATTTAATGCCGGCCACTATATGGCAAGCTTTACGTTTGGCTATTATCAACAAATAATCCAATCGCGCGCATTATTGGCCATATTAAATTCGACCGTTCTTGCAACAACAACGTCCGCTATATGCTTTTCGCTTGCTTACCCGTTAGCGTATATATTGGCCATTAAAGTAAGTAAACGATTCCGCATGTTTTTGCTCTTTTTATTAATTTTACCATCATGGACAAGCATCGTGGTACAAGTGTATGGATGGTTTTTTTTGTTAGAAAAAAACGGCTTTTTAACCCAGCTTTTATATAGGTTTGGGATTATTTCAGAAAATTTTCATCTGCTCAATAACTACTTCACCATTCTGGTTGGCATGGTATCAACCTACCTCCCCTTTATGGTTTTCCCCATATATGCCGTTCTTGAACGCATGGACAAACGATTACTAGAAGCCTCTGCTGATTTAGGGGCCGATAAATTTGAGACCTTTAAACGCGTAATTTTGCCACTATCGTTGCCTGGCGTTTATGCTGGTATTTTACTTGTTTTTATCCCATCGTTTGGTGAGTTTGCAATTCCCTCATTACTTGGGGGTTCAAAATATGCTCTTTGGGGAAGTGTAATAGTTGATCGCTTCCTGCGCTCACGAGATTGGCGATCGGGCTCGGCTTTGGCCATATTGGGAATAATGGTCCCCCTACTATTGATGGCAATAAGCTTTAGTGTCAAAAAAATTATTGAACTTAGGAAAAGACCGAAAAAGAATCTCAATATCGCTCGAGATTCTTGGTAATGTTTGTTGAATAGGAATGAGTTTATGGTAGAAAAGAAAAAATACTTCATGCGGCTATGCCAACCGATTTTTGTATCGGTGGTTTATGTGTTTTTGTATCTCCCTATCATCGTCATGGTGCTTTTTTCTTTTAATAAAGCCTCAAACCCCATGAAATGGGAAGGGTTTTCTTTGCAGTGGTATCATAAGTTATGGGGCATCCCCGAAATGGTTGACGCGCTACAAACATCGCTTATTGTTGCTTTTTCGGCAACGTTACTAAGCCTCGTTATAGGCGTTTGCTTTGTGGTTGCGCACAAATGGTGGAAAACATCGTTGCTTTTTAGCTTGTTTTATATAAATATTCTGTTGCCCGATATTGTCTTGGCTATAGGCGTTTTGAGCATTTTTACCTTTGCACGCATTCCGCTTGGCTATGGCAGCTTGATTGTTGGCCATACGCTTATTGGCTTGGGCTTTGTTATCCCTATCATCAGAGCTCGCTTTGTCGAACTCGACCCATTTTTAACAGAAGCATCATTAGATTTGGGCGCCAGCTATATGCAAACCTTCAAAAGAATCCTAATTCCATTATTAATGCCATCAATTGTTGCAGCCGGCTTGCTTGTTTTTACCCTTTCGTTAGATGATTTTTTGATAGCATTTTTCTGCTCCGGACCCAAAGTACAAACATTATCGGTCTATGTTTATTCGATGGTTAAGGCCGGTGTTGATCCAACAATCAATGCCATTTCTGCAGTTTTGCTTGGTTTGAGCGGCATACTGGTCCTTATAATTTTATCGCTCAATGTTATTGATCAGGTAATATCGCAAGATTAACAAAGGTGACCATACGTGATAATTGGACGGCGAATACTAAATCAGTTTTTTGTAGCGATATCCTTTGCATCTATCCTATTGTTTTTTCTTTATCTTCCCACGTTGGTGAGACTAGGGTTCCGAGCCGATCGTACTGTTAATGTGTATACATTCACCGAATTCATTTCTCCTGAGGCAGTAAAAGCTTTTGAAAAAGAGTATGGCATCAGGGTAAATCTTCAATTTTTTGAATCGAATGAAGAATTGTATGCAAAATTTAAAATCAATAATGGTGCCGAATATGATGTCATCACCCCATCTGATTATATGGTTGAAGATTTGAAAAAAGATGGGTTGCTAAAAAAAATTGATTACACGCAAATGCCTAATACTGACGGCTTATCACCACAATTACTTCATCACTTTTTTGACCCAGACAACGAATATTCGGTTCCTTTAGCATGGAGTGTTTATGGAATTATTTATGATAAGCATAATGTAACAAACCCAAACAATGATATTGGGTTGGACTATATCTTTAAAAAACCAGAAGAAATGCTTCGACAAGGATTGGTTAAAAAGCCCTATAAGATTTGCATCTTTGATGATCCACGTGATGTTGTTTTGGTTACGGCATACCATTTATTTGGGAAAATACATAATATAAACGAACAAGAATTCGCGGCCATTGAACGATTATTGGTAGATCAAAAACAATGGGTCGAATGCTATACAAACTTTGGATTACGTTATTTTCTTGAGGGTAACATCATCTCATTTGCCCTAACGGTGAGCCGCTTTGCTCACCGACTTTTAGACATTGAAAACGGCCGCTTTGGTTTTAAAATACCGAAAAAAGGAAGCTTTTGGGTTATAGAAAATTTTGCGATTCCCGCCTTAAGTACTAAGACCATATGGGCACAGCAATTTATAAATTTCATGATTTCTTATAAATATAGCCTTTACCACTTTAAACAATATGGCGGCAACCCAGTAAATCAAAGAGCTTATAAAGAGGTTAAGGAAACATCAGCAAATGATTTGCAATATTTTCCTCGTGATGATGAATTTGAAAAATTAATGTTAATGCATAATGAAATCTCGGTAGAAAAAACAGAGGATATTTGGCTTCGCGTAAAAACTGCATGAATTAACCGGTTTTAATGTATTGAGAGAAAGTATTACGATGAATCAATGGTGGGAGCCAAATACGCTTATGCAGCGTATTTTTAACAGAATATTCATAGCAACACTCTTCTTGTTGTGTCTATTGTTTTTCCTCTATTTACCTACAACTATTCGTTTTTTTACCGAAGAAAAACACATAAACGTTTATATGTTTACTGAGTTTATTTCGCCAACCGCTATTCGCGATTTTGAAAAAGAAACAGGGATCAAGGTTCATGTCCAATATTATGAGTCTAACGAAGAACTCTACGCAAAGGTTAAGATTAGCGAAGGCATTGGCTATGATTTGATTACACCATCAGACTATATGGTTGAAATGCTAAACCGAGATGGATTGCTGCAAAAAATAGACCGTAAAAAAATCACCCAATTTGGCGAGCTAGACCCTCGAGTTTTACACCGTTACTTTGATCCAAGCAATGCATACTCCATCCCATTAACCTGGAGTGTCTACGGAATTATCTATGATAAACTCCTGCTAAAAAACGAGTCAGTTAAAGTAGGCTTTGATTTTATCTTTAAAAATCCAGACGAATTAGCTCAATTTGGCTTGGTAAAAAAGCCCTATAAAATCTGTATGTTTGACGATCCACGAGAGGTCTTCCTGCTTACGGCACTCCATTTATTTGGCAAGGTTAAAGGGCTAACCGAAAATGATTGGGCCGCTATTGAAAATTTACTTATCGACCAAAAGCAATGGGTTGAATGTTATACCAACTTTGGGTTGCGCTACTTTTTAGAAGGAAACATCATTTCCTTCGCGGTAATGTCCAGTCGCTATGTTTTGCGTATTCTTGGTGCAAACAATGCACGATTTGGCTTTAAGATACCGCAAAAAGGAAGCGTGATGGTTATTGAAAATTTTGCTATACCAAAACACAGTAAAAAATCTGAGTGGGCCCACAAATTTATTGATTTCATGATTTCTCGTAAATATTCTACGTACCATTTTAATGAGTATGGCGGCAATCCGGTAAACAAAAAATCATATAAGGACATAGATCAAAAATATTTTAAAGAAATACAATTTTTTCCCAGTGACGAATTATTTAATAAACTATA
>CAZLQB010000080.1:2771-5236 GCA_964561585.1 uncultured Pseudomonadota bacterium | reverse complement strand
TCAAAATTCTCACCGACAACGAACACATGCAAACAGAGGCACGGCGAATACAAGAACTTTTTGACCAAAACAAGGACTTTACCATTAAGAGTTTTTTCGAATCGTTTTGCAAAGATCAAGGACTTAATGCGGAACCCGGATGGACTTCACGAGTAGAAGAATCAAATGACCGGTTTGACGAAATTGTCCTTACGGCAACATTTAAAAATCAGACAACCGATAGACTTGTTAAAATTCTTATCGCTTTGGATAAAAAAGACATTATTTATATCAAAGATCTCACCATAAAAAACGACGTCGACAAAAAAATCAACTTTGATATAACAATTGCTACAAAAATTATGAAAAAGGGCTTTGAACAGAAGGGCCTTTAATATTTTAAGCGTGGAGTAATACCCCTATGACAAGAAAATATAAAAACAAACCCGACCTTCTGCTAAAAATTACGTCTATCTTGCTATTTATCGCTTCCCCATTGTTGTTACAAGCACAAGAAGCCCCCAACGTTAACATTGTCCAAGCACCAATAACCATCCCTAGCCCTGACCTAACACCAAACTCCACGCAAATACAAGGAAAACAAGCAGGCACACCAGGGACAGAACTTATTCAACCCAAGGACATAACAAACGAAAAAAATAATACAGAAGAAGCAACAATTTACCTTAATTTCGAAAATGCATCGCTCTTGAGCGTTGTTAATTACCTAGGGGAACAAAAGAAAATAAACCTTATTCCACACAAAGATCTTGATGCAACAAAAGTATCCCTCACCACGCGCAACCCCCTAACCCTTGAACGCGCCTGGAATATCTTATTAACCCTGCTTGAAATTAATGGGTTTAGCATCATTAAAGTCGGAGCGGTATATCGTATTGTTCAATCTAAAGACAACGGCTTTGAGCCATTGCCAACATATTCATCGGGAACAGGAACCGAGCCGGAAGACCTTCCAGAAAGTGACCTTGTTGTTCGCTATATTTATTTCTTTAAAAACATCAAAGCTGAAATGGCCCAAGGAATCCTAAAATCAATGCTCGATGAAAAAGGGACACTTATCAATAGGGACCTTAACTGCTGCATTATTAAAGATCAGTGCTTTAACATCAAGGCGGCCCTTCGCATATTAAAAGAGCTTGATCTTGGCGGCTTACGAGAGCAAATAAAAATCATCCCACTGCGAAACGCAAATGCCGACACCATATATGGCCTGTTTAAAGATATTCTTCAGCTTAAAGATGACGATAAAACAATTAGATTTGCCGGTCCAGCAGCACCTCAAGAACGAACCTTTTTTTCCTCCAATACCAAAATTTATCCTGATCCAGTAAAGAACAGCTTAATATTGCTCGGCACCGAAAAAAATCTCGATAAAATTACCGAATTTATCTATAAGCATCTTGACGTTCCCCTTGGGAATGCGGCATCACGCCTTCACCTTTATGAGCTTCGTTATGCGGACGCTGAAACACTTAAGCCTATTTTAGAGGGAATATTAAAATCACCGGCCGGAACCGAAAAAACACCGATTGTTGGGGAATACAAATTTTTTGAAGACGTCATTATATCGGCAGAAAAAACAACGGGCGAAGGAGGCACCGAACGCGGTGGCGGCAATAGACTTATTATTGCGAGCAATAAAGATGACTGGAAAAGACTGGTAAAATTTATTGAAAAACTCGATAAACCTCAACCTCAAATAGCACTCGAGGTCATGTTTATTAACATCGAAGCCGAGCAAAACAAACAACTCGGTTCACAAACCTGGGGCTTTAAAGGAAAAAATCCTGGCATGGGCATCGAACGTTTTGAGACATATAACTTGAGCACAGCACAACCAACAGGAGGAACAGGAACAGGGGAAGGAGCCCAACATTATATACAACTTGCAGGACCAACCTATGAAGGGGGAACGGGCAGTCCATCATATATTACCCTTGGCAGACCCGGAGAAGGCACCGCAGATAACATTTGGTCAATTATAAAAGCAACATACAACCTCACTAATAAAAATATCATCTCACAACCATATGTCGTTACCAACAACAATAAACCATGCACTGTCGAAATAACCAATTCTCTTTTGATTCCTGGTGCTCTTACACAAAAGAATACGAACGTTACAACACGACAACAAGATAAAGTTGACGCAACAACATCGGTTAAAATTACCCCGCGCATTAATCTTGAAGGAATTGTCGATCTAAACATTGAAATCAACATAGGCGAGTTTAAGGAAACCACAGGAGACCAACCCTCACGTTTTACGCGCGCAATTACAACAAGAGCAACGCTTTATACGGGTGAAGTTCTCGTCCTTGGTGGATTAACAAATGGGTCTGATATAGAAAGCGTCTATAAGACGCCAATTTTAGGCGATATTCCTTTTATCGGAACACTCTTTAAAAATAAAACAAAAAAACACTCCGATACCAATTTATATGTTTTTATTCGTCCAAGCGTTA
>CAZLQB010000080.1:1724-2761 GCA_964561585.1 uncultured Pseudomonadota bacterium | reverse complement strand
ATCAGACCAAGTATCATCAAACCACGTTTTGAAGGTGGCGCTGACGAATATTCGCAGCTCAAATTAGATTATGCAAAATACCAAATGATGAGAAATGATACTTTTGCCAAAGAAAAAGACCCTATTCAGCGCTGGTTTTTTAGACCAAATAACCAAACGGCAAAACAAGCACTCATTGATCACGCAAAAGGCGTATTTAGACCAATTGATGATTTTGCATCGGGCAAAGCATCGCCAAAGAGCGTCAGAATGAAAGAAGACCCCTACTTTAAAGTTTTTGAAACAATTAAGAAACAGGACGCGCAAAAAAAATCATCGAAAAAGAAAAAAAAGCAAAAGACTCTGCCCGCGGCAACTGGTCCAACGACCATTAAACTTACCTAAAGAAAGAGGGTCGGAAATTCCGACCCTCTTTTATTTTGTTCCATTAAATCCATTATGTAAAACAGATTTATCACACCCTTTGCAACTCGCTCTAATAATCTCAAAAGCCTCTTGAACATCATCGGTTACACGAATTATCGATGCATCGCCCTCACCAATAAGACCCTGCTTTAAGGCTCGTAACTGAATCCAATCAATAAGCGGTGACCAATAAGAACTATCAAACAAAATAACCGGAAGCTTTGCCATGCGGTTACATTGAATTAAGGTCACAATCTCAAAAAGCTCGTCCAGCGTTCCAAAACCACCAGGGAAGATGACAAAACCAACCGAGTAACGAACAAGGAGCCATTTTCTAGAAAAGAAATGATTCATAACAATATATTTCTGCACATAAGGATTTACCTTGTCCTGGTTGAGCCGCAATAAGCCTATTCCTGCAGAAATAACGTGATTAACACACTTAATACCATTTTTCTCGCATTCCTTTAGTGATTCAACGGCACCCATATTTGCAGCTTCCATAATGCCAGGTCCGCCACCTGTAATTACGCCATATCCTTTTTGAGTGAGTTTAAAGGCAATTTCTTCAGCTAAAATATAATATTGATTATCTGGTTTAGTTCTTGCACTTCCAAAAATTGAAACACAAG
>CAZLQB010000080.1:0-1714 GCA_964561585.1 uncultured Pseudomonadota bacterium | reverse complement strand
AACCAGCATCGGCCAATAGTTTAGTCAGCCGTGCTGTCTTTTTTGCAATATCACTCTCCATCAAAATACGCGATCCACCAAAAACGGTAATTGCCGGTTGTGGTAATGCAGTTAACCTCCACATCCCCCATAAAAGCCGCATATTAGTACGCCACAAACTCCCTAAAAATCGACAATATTCTCGTAAACGACAAAAAAGCATAGTCCCCTCCCCAATTATAAATTATACGGACAACAATTTTTTGGCTGTTTCCATATCTTCATCGTCAATAATAATAGCGGCCAACGCCCGCGTAATTGCGCACGCTTCGGCCAATGATCTTTGATGTATATTTCTGCCAATAGCCGCCCCCGAAGCACCGCCAACATGAATTTGATGTAAACTTCCTCTAAAAAAGCAACCGTATCTTTTCTGCTTCCCCCAGAACAAACCACCTTAGTATTTCCGGCGGCCAAAACAGCTTGATTAAGTTGCTGCGCGCTATCAAAACTATTCGGAGCCTCTGGCGGATTAACCTTCACAAAATCGGCCCCCAAACAAAGACCAACCCCAGCCGCACCGGCAATAATATTAGCCGAACGTTCATGATTAACCGACTTACCACGAGGGTACATCCACAAAATTACCAGTTTGCCATAAGCATGAGCCTTGCGCACAATTTCTGCCGCTTGCGCCAACATTTGGCTCTCGTATTTGCTTCCCAAATAAACGGTATACCCAACACCCAGAATATTAAGGCCGCTATTTTTTTCCAACGCAATAACATCATCAACCGTTGCCAGATTTAAACTCACCGGATCATCATGCTCTAATGCCACCAAATTCGTCCTAGAATTAAGCTTTGCAACATAGCGAATGCTTTTATACAACTCCCCGTAACGAGCAATTAGGCCCAACTGCGTTGCAAATACACCAATCGATCCCTTGCTAGCAATCTCAAACAAATGCCGCGGATCGGCGGCCGCCGGATCAATACCCTCACCATAAAAATCGTCATTCAAGTGTTCTATTTTTTGGTCGCCCGCAAAAAGCAGTAAGCGCCCAGAATATTGCGTCGCCCTCAAATAATTTTCAATATAGGCCTCACGAACACCTCGCGCAACGGTCAAGGGCACGTTAACCTTTTCCGCATTAATATCTTTTTTTTTCATCAGTTTTCCAATGTTTTATAAAACCAACTACAGCTATTCTTAATCAAATTGTAGCTCAAGCGGTATCCATAAGTCAGTAAACAAGCAAAAAGGGCTGGTTTAGTGTAACTAAACCAGCCCTGCGTCATTAATTTATTCGCATTTATTCTTTATGCTGAAGATCTCCGCGGAAAACCATAACTGCCGATGCCCGTAAGACAATGTTATTGCCAGCATCAACACAACCAATAATGGTTCCCCCCAGCATATTAACGGCCACGAGTTCGCCTTGTTGAATGGTCCCAAGCTGTAAAAGCGTCCATAATAGAGCCGCAACACCAGAGCCACAGGCCAAGGTTACTCCGCAACCTCGTTCGTACACCAAAAGCCGGAATGCTTTAACCATTTTATCATGTAATTGATATTCACCATCTTGCCAAGCAAAATCAATGTTTGATTTTTGAGGAAAATGTGAATTTTGTTCAAGCTCTTTTCCATGATCTGTTAACCATGAAAGCTCGCATTGCTGTAAAATAACAAAATGCGGGTTACCCACCGAAATAACGTGCCCTTCAAAATCACC
>CAZLQB010000079.1:3521-5259 GCA_964561585.1 uncultured Pseudomonadota bacterium | reverse complement strand
AAAAACCAATAAAATCATGGTTAAGCAGTTTATTGAAGAACGAGATCGCACCATTATACTCGCCATCGATATTTCTTCGTCATCCCTCTACTCGTCCAAAGAAGAATTGCGGCAAGACGTTATCGCCCAACTTGCGGGCACACTTGCACTCGTTGCAGCTAATAATAAAGATAAAGTCGGCGCGCTCTTTTTTTCCGATCGCATTGAAAAATGGATAGCGCCAAATCGTGGGGCAACGCATATCGGTCGCATACTCGAAGCCCTTTTTACCATAACGCCAACCGGCAAAAAAACATCAATTGCCCAAACGCTTAAGTTTTTAATTAATCTAAAAAAACGAAATGCTATTGTATTCATGTTATCTGACTGGATCGATAACACGTCAAATTATGATAGTATCCTTAAAGTCACCAGCTGCAAATACGATTTGGTTGGAATACGAGTCATTGACCAACGAGAGCAAACGTTCCCCGACATTGGACTCTTGGAAATTGAAGACCCCGAAACTGGCAACCATTACATCATCGATACTTCCAAGCAAAAAAGCCGCAATCTTTTTTTACAAACAAGATTACTGGAGCAAAAAAAACTATTCGAAAAATACAAAATCGACCTCCTGGATATAACAATTGGCCAACCATTTATTACCCAACTTGTATCATTTCTACACCAAAGAATTAGAAGACAAATTTAACTGGGGATAATCATGCAAACACCACAAGAATTCTATGATATCTATGACTATTGTTATCCACCTTGGTGGACACAAACCTGGGCACAAATAGCAATCATTGCCGGAGCAATAGTGCTTGTCGGGTTGGTTATTCTTTTTATTCGTATGAGAAAAAAACAGCCGATACTTCCATGGGAATGGGCAGAAGAACAACTTAAAAAGTTATCATGCGAAACATGCAAAAACAAAGCGGACTTTAAAAGCTTCTATTTTTCGCTAACGTCAATTCTTAAGCGCTATTTTCATATACGCTATTTCTGGCAAACCGAAGACAAAACGGACGAAGAACTCATCTTGCTTTTACATGAACAAAATTTTGATTACCACCAACTGGAGTGTCTTAAAAAAATATTTTCGGGCGCCGTTTGGATTAAATTTGCCAACGAAGAAGCATTAAAATCTCAAGCTCTTGAGGATAAAGCCAAAGCACTTGAAATTGTAGATAAAACTAAACCATCCGATTATAAGAAAAAATCATGATTAATTATTCATTTAAGCAACCAACCAAATCGCTCTATATTCATTGGCCGTTTTGTGCCAATAAATGTCACTTCTGTGATTTCGTTTCATTTGAACAGCACGAAAATTTTTATGATATTTATCATAAAGCACTCTGTAACGAAATCGCCGCATTTGCCCACGAACGCCCACAAAATACACCGCATACAATAGATACAATTTTTCTTGGTGGGGGCACACCAAGCCTTTATCCGAAAAATCTTATGCAATCACTTTTTTCAGTTTTGAACGATTATTTCACTATTGCCCCAAAAGCAGAAATCACCCTTGAGTCAAATCCGGCCGACGTTAATGAAGAAAATTTAGCACACTGGAAATCGCTCGGTATTAATAGACTCAGTATGGGCATTCAAATACTCAATAATGACGTCCTATTCAAACTCAATCGGCGCCAAAGAATAGCCGATGCACAACGCGCCATAAAATACGCCCCGAAGTATTTTTCAAACCTTTCGGTTGATCTTATTCTTGGGCTACCAGATGTCT
>CAZLQB010000079.1:0-3511 GCA_964561585.1 uncultured Pseudomonadota bacterium | reverse complement strand
AACATCATGGCCAATAACCCATATTTCGGTATACTTTTTGACGGTTCACGAACAAACACCTCTCTATTTTAGGTTAGACCAAGGAGAGTTTGCGACCTGGCCCGAAGAACGTTTTATCGCCAATTATGAAAAAAGTGTCGAGTTTCTGGCGAATAAAGGGTTTTCACAATATGAAATTTCAAATTTTTCTCGAGCAGGCTTTGAATCTACGCACAACAAAACCTACTGGAACAGGCTTCCATACAGAGGCTTCGGCATCGCGGCATCATCATTCGATGGATTAAATCGATTCACGAACGAGAAAAACCTCGGCAAATACCTGACGATGGCAACTTCTAGCAATGGAAATACATTTACATCGTCTGAGACGCCAAACGCAAACCAAGTCGTTATGGAAATGCTGATGCTTGGCCTCCGGCAAAGCAAAGGGGTAAACTTGCACGATGTGGTATACTTTTTACAGGATGAACAGCAAAAACAATTTTACCAAAATGTCGCTATGCTCAAAGAACAAGCTTTTTTAGAAGAACATGAAGGGATGATTCGATTAACAACTAAAGGCATGGTCTTGGAAAATGAGGTAATTTTAAAGTTATTGTAAAATTATTACACACCATAATACGCGATAAGTAGTTTAATAACGTTTCACAAAAACACCGTGGCGCTCGCACCAAATGAAATCTTAGCCGATATATTTTTATAATTTTTAAAAGTTAGAGGGGTTATGGCAAAACACATTGGGGTAAAACTACCCGACGATCTGATTGAACTGTTGAAAAAAGAAAAAGCTGTTGCAATATTAGCAACCTTTTCAGAAAAGGGCATTCCAAACACAACGCCCGTTACGTGCATCTTTCCCAAGGGACAAGAAAGCCTACTTTTAAGTGTTCACAAAGAACACACCGGATACCTTAATATGGTATGGCAAAAAAAAGTAATGATTTGTATTCTTGGCGAAGGAAACGTTGCGTACAGCATCCTTGGCCGCGCTGGCGTTGTAAGAGCCCCTTCTTCTGTGCATCCATTGATGAACATCGTACGAATCGACATTATCGATATCAAGTGCGATCGCTCAATTTTATCACGAGTAGACCAAGGCGTGCAGTGGAGTTATACTTCTCCTGAAGCAGAAGAATTGGTAAAAAGCCTTTTCGGTGAGCTAAGAGATTTGGCAAAAACGCTATAATATCTTGAGATCGACGGGTGGTAATGAAGAAAAACTTGGTTGGAAAAAGGTCGCACATGAAACAGTCACAATTATTGTTCAATGTTAAAAGCGTATTGGTAGCGGGCGCACTATTTATTCTCCTACGCCCTTGTTTTATCGCAAGTATGCCATCCGCTTTTGATTCAAGTACACCGACCGTCGAAATTCCACAAATTCCTCAACCCTCACCTGATTCACAATCCGCAGCACCAATACCCGCCCAGGCGTATTCTGAAGATAAAGTTGGAGTCCAGGGTAACTGGATGAAGAAAAAAGACTGGCTCATAAAGTCAAACGAAGTTTTTGATGAAATTCAAAGTACCGCAAATGAAATTCTAGGAACGCGCAAAACCTTCAACGAAAAATATGGTGCCATTGATAATGAGTTTGACACTTTTTACAAAACACTCAGCTTAGATCAAGGCAAATTACAGGAACTTTTTGAAAGTCTTGAGCGATATCTTGAAAAAAAGAAAAAGAAAAAACTAGATGAACTTTCGGGCATAAAAAAAGAAGAAATCTCTGAAAAAGATTACCTCCTCAAGGTTGACCTTCTCAATACAGAAATCAAACAACACAAAGAAGAACTTGATCAACTCAAACTCGACCTCAAATCAATTGATGACCTTGATAAATCGATTTACGATCGTATAAAACGAGTTGATGAACAAATTGCACAAGCCCAAGAACTTCTGGATAAAGCAAGAGCATCTATCGAGGAATTGTGGAACATTATTGATGATAAAAAAGCACGCCTCATTTACTACGACCTTAAAGGCTCAACACTTGAAAAATTAAAAACCATTCTTTCCTATCTCAAAGAAGACCTGCTTCGCGACCTTGATACCGTTATAGCAACGGCCACAACTCAAATGAATAAATCTAAGGAAGGGGTCAAAAAGCTCGAAGAAAAAGGTTTTTTTATTAAAAACCGCTCGCAACGAATCGAACAACTAAAACTCAAAGAACTACAAAAGCTCGAAGATGCCAAAAAAGAAATTGAACAAATTCCAACAAAAGATGAGCTCATCGATTTAAAAAAACTCAAAAAACAACCAACGCTCTGGTACGAAAAAGCTTATGATTACGTTGTAACGATAACTTCCCGCATCTACAAATTTATAATCTCTTTGTTTGGTTTTGGTGAGACACCAAAAAAGGCTCAACTGCTAAAAGCTCCAAGTGGTCAAATTACACCGGTGCCCGCACCTCAGCAACAACCGCAAATACCACCAACGGCTAATCAACCACCGCAACAGCCGGCTCAAATTCCAGCAACATTAGCTCAAAATGCGCCACCTCAGGCTCTGCCAATAACCCAACCATTATTCATCCCGCCACCGCAGGATACGGGCAGCGGAATGCCACTCAACTAGTTTTTATCTAACGCAATTTTAGAGAAACGTTAAACGTGCGCTTATTCCAGCAAGTTTTCACACATTTTTCTCGCCGATTGACATAGAAAAACAAACAATCTTTATACTGGTATAGTTTCGACTGGTTATTTATTAAAAAAAAGGAAGTCGGCATGAAGATTATAAATTTGGTTTGGGTTTTTGTAGGTATATTATGTATAGGGCATTCAATATCGCTAAGCGCTCAAGATGCATTTCCCCCTATTCCAACCGACTTTCCCCCAATGGAACTTCCTCCAGCCGCAACACCACTTCCAACAGATATAGCGCCCCAACAACCACTGGCCCAAATAGGAAGTGCCCCAGCACCAGGCCTGAGCATACCAGCACCAGATATTCAGTCAGATCAACTTAAGTGGCCCGACACCATAGAATTATCAGAAACCCAAGACAGCCTTGCAAAAACGGGCAATAAAGCAATGCTCACCCTGTTTAACAATACAGAAAAAATCACCAAAGGGGCCAATGAAAAGATTAATATGATGACAAAATCATATGAAGATTTTTCAAAAAAACTTGATTCTGTCAATACGCAAATAGATAAATTCTTACAAGAAACCGCCTTTATTACAGGCAAAGTCAAAGAACAAACGTCCCCATCGTTAACAAAATAGGAGAATAATGAAGACGCCTATCAACGCATTAATTTTAACACTCGTAGGTTATAGCTTTGTATCAACGCAAGGCCATGCTATGCCAATGGCCGATCAGCCAGCCCCAACGCCTGAGGCTATTTCAACCGCATTGCCAATATCAACAACAACCCCGCAAGCAACACAGCCATTACCCGCACCAACAACAACGCCTATTGCAATCCCACAAGCAACGACACCAATTCCTGCTCCGAGTAATGCGCCACAAGAAGTTACTCAAATCAACCAAATTATCG
>CAZLQB010000078.1:0-5266 GCA_964561585.1 uncultured Pseudomonadota bacterium | reverse complement strand
TACCATGGCTTTCGCTTTTTGGTGGTTATTCATTTACGCGCCAGGAGGCCACACAATTAATTGTTGATGATACAAACTTTAAGGTTAGTTTGACGACGAGCGAGATAGAAGGTGAGCCTGCTGCGGTTGTTACCAAAATACGCGAAAGCAATAACCAAAACGATGTTTATAAGGTTGTAAACGCTGACACGCGCCTTGCAGCCTGGGAGCAGCACGCCTTGCATGCAGGAGCAACCCTTGAAATTGGTGGCAAAAGCGCTAAATTTAGCCCGCGATTACAGGTTGAATATACCTACCCATTTGATGGTAAAAACATATTTAAAGCCCCTGTGCTTGGTGGGACGGCTGGGCTACAATTTAGTTTAGGTTTCTAGGTTCGTGATATATTGATTTTAATACAAAAACCCCCAGCTTGAAAATGGCCTGGGTTTTTGTATTAACTAATTTTGCTTACGGTGTTTTTTCTGTTGCGGTTTAAATAATTTTAAATAGTTGGCTCTTTCTCATTCTTCAATAAGGTTACGTATCAATATACATCCTAAGTCTTTGGCCGTGATACTGCTATTATTTTTTATGGTAACGTCGATATTATCAACTTCAAGCAGAGTTGTAACGATGTCTATATTGTTTTGCATTGCCGCTAGTGTCAATGCGGTTTCGCCATTATTGTTTTGTATATTAACGTTGACTATGCTGCTTGGGTTGTGCGAAAAAAGGCTAAAAATGGGTATTTTTATGAAATCCTTCATTTTTCAGATAAAAATCGATTTATAAATGGTTCAAAACATCAAAAAAACACAAATTTCTCAAGAATAATCATTAAAGTACAATGTAAAGTGACGAAAAAGCCTTAACTGAGCCGTTTGACATTTTGCGTGCCCTTGCTATAATTTATTTAATATTTGAATTTAAACTCTTGTTTTGGCAAAGTATAAATACTTTTTGCTTGTCTAGCTGAATAGATAAAGTATTAGTTTTTAAAATGGATGCTTTTTTATTTATCTCAATGGAGGTTATTATGAATATTGTTTTAAGGCTTAAGCCTATTTTTTTATCAGTTTTTATGGCTGCATTATTGGCCGGTTCAGCTTTTGGCATGGAACCTGTCGTTCAATTGCCAGTCGATGGCGATAGTGCTGATGCTTGTCCTCTTTGTTTGGAAAATCGGAATGATAATGATATGGTAACAACATGCCGTACTTTTGTTGATAAAGCTGGTTTTGTAAAAACCTTTGAGACGCCGCATAAATTTTGCCGTCAGTGCTTATCCTTATGGATTAGAGATTATGGGTCTACCTCTTGTCCGACGTGTAGAGAAACTTTTTCATCGGATGTTATTTTTGCTGTATTTTTTATTATGTCTGGTATGTCTTTGAATGCACAGCTTAATCATGACTTGCGGCGATTGGCGATTTGTTTTATTCAACTATGTTGCGTTATTATTTCTGGTTTTGCGTCGATAGGCATGTTGCTTTATGGTTGCGGTATGTTGACAGCATTGACGATTCCTGGCCCATCTTATTCTTTAGAAACTATTTTAGCATCTGATTATCTCTTCTGCGACTATCCATATGAGTGTTCATATGGGTGTGGATTAGCTTGTGCGAAGGGGAGACTAATAAAATTTTTGGTATGTACATTGATCGCAGTAGTAACATATCATGTCGCATTTGCTCCACATCCAGATAGAGAGATGATGTTACGTGGAAGGCACGCTTTTAGCATTTTAAAACAGATGGCATCAGCGCAAGATGGCAATTGGGTTGCTCGTACAAAGCATTTAATGGATAGATTAAAGTACGGTTTGGGACAATTAAGATTAGGAATGGTTCCTCATGCCGAGGCGCACTAACAATTAAGTGATAAAATGTATAGGTTGTTTGATGTATAAATAAGAGCCGGACAATAACTGATTAGTTGGTTGTTGCTCGGCTCTTTCTATTGATATTTCAGCTCTTTCCAAGCTTTTGCAGGCATGCTACACTATGTTTTCAATAGATTTTTTGTTATCACGGCTATGGAGCCGGGATCCAGCGATGTTCTTATAAAATCAATTAATATGGATGCTGAATCACGTTCAGCATGACAAAATGGCATAATTAAGAATGCTGGAAAATATTTTTTAAAAATAGCGATTGAAAGTTAGTATTATGAATCTGATTGTGAATTTAAAATTACATATTACCTCGTTAATTAAGCAGGTTTTTGCTGTAAGCGACGATCAACTTGTGGGCGTTGACCTTAAGTTGAATGTTGATAAAGACCAAACATTTGGCGATTTGAGCTGCAATGCAGCCATGGTTTTGGCCAAAAAATTAGGAAAAAATCCACGCGAATTGGCGACCGAATTACAAAAAGCGTTATTGGCCGATTCTTTTGACGATCGTATAAAAGCGGTTGATATTGCTGGGCCAGGGTTTATCAACATTACCTTAACCCCTGCTGCTTGGAGGCAAGTTGCCCAGGATTTATTCCTGAAAAGAGAAGAAAATTTTAAACTTGGCGCTGACGATAAACGTTTGCGTTACTTACTTGAATTTGTGAGTGCTAATCCAACTGGGCCATTGCATTTTGGCCATGGGCGTGGTGGCATTATTGGTGATTCGTTGGCTCGTGTACTTACCTTTTTGGGGCACGATGTAACGAGAGAATTTTATATCAATGACGCCGGCAATCAGATTAAGATGCTTGGGCAATCGTTCAAAGCGCGTTGCATGCAAGAACTTGGACGGCCTGACGAGTTACCAGAAGGTGGTTATGCGGGCGAATATATGATTGAGTTGGCCCGTGAATGTGTTGCCGAGTCTGGCGAAGCCTTATTTGATAAGGACGATACTTTTTTTATGCATTATGCCAAAGAGCACATGCTGCAGCTTGTTAAGCAGAATTTACACGCATACGGCATATCCTTTGATAATTGGTTTTCTGAAAAAATGTTGCACGATGGTGGTGCGGTTGAAGAAGGGCTTGAGTTGCTCAAAAAAGCGGGCCTTTTGTACGAGCAAGAGGGCGCATCATGGTTTAAGGCAACCGAATTTGGCGACGATAAAGACCGTGTTATTAAAAAGACCAACGGCGAAATGACTTATATTGCGGGTGATATTGCTTATCACAAAAACAAATTTGATCGTGGCTATGATAAAATGATTAACGTTTTGGGCCAGGATCATCATGGTTATGTTAAACGTCTGAGCGCTACTATGCAGGCATTGGGATACGATTCATCAAAGCTTGATGTGATATTGTATCAATTAGTTTCGCTTAAATTGAATGAAGAAGTTGTTCGTATGTCAAAACGTGCGGGTACCTTTACGAAGTTGAGTGATGTTATTGAAGCCGTTGGGCAAGACGTTGCTCGGTTCTTTTTCCTCAATCGTAAAGCCGATGCGCACCTTGAATTTGACCTTGCTGTAGCGTTGAAAAAAACCGACGAAAATCCGGTGTATTATATTTACTATGCGTTTGTGCGAGCCAAGAGTTTGTTAACTAAGGCCCATGAACACGCAGAATTTAAAAAGATTTTAGCAGCACTTGCTGGCCATGAGGCCAATGTTTGCCAAGAGGTACTTGTTGGTCTTGGTGATGCAGAAATAGTGCTTTTGAAGAAAATGATGTTTTTATTTGATGTGTTGATAAATATTTCGCACACATATCAAACGCATGTTTTGTCGTATTATACGTGGGAATTGGCGAACGCTTTTCATACTTATTATACCAATAACCGGGTTATTGATCCGGCTGATGAGCAAACAACTAAGCTGCGTTTACTTATGGTAAGTTTGGTAAAAGATTCTCTAGAGATATGTCTTGATTTATTAGGGCTGAGTAAGCCTGAGAGGATGTAACATCGATGAATATAGAGCAAATTCAAGAGTTTGATTTAAAGAACTTTAAAACTGAGAATATCAGAAATTTTTCAATTATTGCCCACATTGATCATGGTAAGTCAACGCTTGCCGATCGATTGCTTGAGACAACCGGAACCATTTCGACGCGGTTAAAGGCGGAGCAATTTTTGGATAAATTGCAGGTGGAACGTGAACGCGGTATTACGGTTAAAGCGCAAACGGCATCGTTATTTTATGAATATAAAGGTGTTATTTATCTGCTTAACTTAATTGACACTCCTGGTCACGTTGATTTTTCGTATGAAGTTTCGCGATCGTTATACGCCTGCCAGGGAGCATTGCTTCTTGTTGATGCGGCGCAGGGTGTGCAAGCGCAAACGATGGCAAATTTTTATTTGGCCTTTGAGCAAGACCTCAATATTATTCCGGTTATTAACAAAATTGACATGGCCAATGCAGATCCTGAACGTGTTATTAGGGAAATGGAAAAAGTTTTTGATACACGCAAAGAGGATGTTGTCAGAATTTCTGCCAAAACAGGGTTGGGAATTGACTTATTGTTACCTGCGATTATTGACCAAATCAATCCGCCGACTGGCGATATCAATAAACCTTTTAAAGGGTTGTTGTTTGACTCGTGGTTTGATGAGTATCGTGGTGTTATTTGTTTGATCGAAGTTATTGATGGATGTATAAAAAAAGGCGATATGATTGAAGCTGCTCATACCGAGCAAGATTATGAGGTGCTTGATATTGGCCTTATGTACCCTGACCTACGATCGACCGGTGCGCTGTATGCTGGTCAAGTAGGCTTTCTGATTGCGGGCATGAAAACAGTTAAAGAAGCACGCGTCGGAGATACTTTATATCACGTTGGTAAACCGGTTCCTGTACTGCCTGGTTTCAAACCAGCCAAGTCTATGGTGTTTGCCGGTATTTATCCAATTGATACCTCAGATTATGAACATGTGCGAGATGCTATCGAGAAACTGACGCTTAATGATGCAAGCGTGCACGTTGAAAAAGAAAATTCTACGGCACTTGGGCTTGGGTTTAGATGTGGATTTTTGGGCCTTTTGCATATGGATGTGTTTAAGCAACGCCTTGAACAAGAATATAATGCCTCGATTATTACAACGTCGCCAACGGTATTGTATCGCCTTAAGTTGACCGATGGGACCGAACAAGTTATTGAAAACCCGTCAAAATTTCCTGACGTTGTTAAAATCGAAGAAGTTTTGGAACCGATGGTTAATGCAACGATTGTCACCCCAAAAGAATATTTGGGTAATATGATCAAGTTGTGTGAGGACCGTCGTGGTGAGCAACTTGAGATGACCTTTCTTGATGAAGGGCGCTTGATTTTGCGCTACCGTCTTCCGCTTAATGAAATTATTACCGATTTTTATGACAAGCTA
>CAZLQB010000077.1:0-5403 GCA_964561585.1 uncultured Pseudomonadota bacterium | reverse complement strand
CCCCAACGGCAACGTCCCATATTGCCCGGTAAAACGCCGGCCGCAGGTATCATTCTCGCCACCGTTGCAATAACAATCGCGCCCCCAATCACGTAACGATTTTAGGGCTCGAGCAAGCACATCGTCACTTGTTGCTACCGCCCCTCCCTCGCCCATGGTTATATGGTGCGCAGGATAAAAAGAGAACGTTGAAATGTGGCCAAAGGTTCCCAATTTTCTTTCGTTAAATTCAGAGCCTAAAGCATCACAACAATCTTCTATAAAAAAAAGATTATGGGCTTGTGCAAATTTGGTTATACCATCAAGGTCGTAGGGGTTGCCCAATGTATGAGCGATAAATAAAGCCTTTGTTTTTGGCGACAATGCACGTTCAATATGCTCTAAAGTGGTATTATAGGTACCTAGTTCAACATCAACAAAAACAGGAATAAGGTTATTTTGAACAATTGGATTAACGGTAGTTGGAAAACCGGCCGCAACCGTTATAACCTCATCACCAGGATTCAATTTTCTTGCACCCAATAATGGAGAGGTTAAAGCACTCATGGCAAGCAAATTGGCCGATGACCCAGAATTAACAAGCATGGCCGATTCGACTCCTAAAAACTCGGCCAACGATGCCTCAAACTCATCGGTAAACCTTCCCGAGGTTAACCAAAAATCGAGCGATGCATCGACAAGCGAAACCATTTCGGCCTCGTCAAAAACTCTTCCGGCGTAACGAACCGATGTTATTTGCCCGTCGTCCGGTTTCTCGCCAAACCGACAGGTATGATATTCTTTAACAAGATTTTGAATTTGTTTTCTTAATTCTTTTTCATCGTGCATCATAAACATAAGCCTCAATAACGGAAGATTAACAACTAATCCCAATCATCAATATGGATTTTCTCAGACATAATTCCACCAACTAATAAAAAATCACGCAAAGCCGATATCATTGCCCGTGGCCCAGAAATAAAATAATGAGGATCACGCAAAACAGCTGCCTTGCCTTTTATGCTGGCAAAATCAATTACTTGAGCATTAAACAAAATAAGCTCAAAGTTGGGTAAAGATTGGCAACAGGTTTGTAGTAATTTCTCGAACAAAAAACAATGCGCCCCACGAATACCATAAACAAGTAAAATACGCCGCCCCGATGGGTTGGCTAATTCTTCTTCTAAATAGGGAATAAACGGTGAAATACCGGTACCACCAGCGACCAAAACCACATCTTTTTCCGATTCAAGAGCATTAACAACAAACGAGCCGTATGGAAATTTTAGCCATACCTTTTTCCCAACGCTTAATTCATTTTTCATGCGAGTGGTAAAATTGCCCTTAACACTATAAACAATGGTTACATGAGCATTATTATTTGACGATGCTATTGAAAAAGCCCGAGAATCTGGCCAAAAACCAGTATATATATCACATTCGTCGAGAGCCAAATGCAAAAAATGCCCAGACTTAAATCGTGGCATTTTTTTTTCGGGCATAAATGTTACTTGGTATATATCATCAGAATATTGAACAATTTCCAGAACGTCCGCTTGTATTTTTATTGGAGCAGCCATACTTCATCCTACGCTCTCTCAGCCTTAATATTTAACATTGAATCTTGACATGTATTATCATGAAACATAACATAAGGGAACCAATATGTTGAGTGAATTTTCATTCAAAATCTAAAAGGAGATTCGTAGTGAAGAAGAGCAACATTCCGGTAATGATTCTTGCTGGAGGATTAGGAACTCGCCTACGAGAAGAAACTGAGTTTCGCCCCAAACCCATGGTCCCAATCGGTGGAATGCCAATTCTTTGGCACATCATGAAAATTTATTCAAGCTACGGTTTTTATCGCTTCATTATTTGTCTTGGCTATAAAGGCGAAATGATCAAAAATTATTTCCTCAATTATCGGATGCAAGATATTGATTTCACCATTAACACAAAAACCGGCTCAGTGTCAGAACACCAAACAAATGAAGAAGAGTGGGAAATAACACTTATTGATACCGGACAAGACTGTTTAACCGGTGGCCGTGTTGCTCGTGCCGCTAAATACGTTGATACTGACAAGTTTTTACTTACCTATGGTGACGGGCTGGCAGACGTTAATATCAAAGACCTGGTGCAATTTCATGAGTCACACGGCAAAAACCTAACCCTTACCGGCGTCAACCTTCCATCTCGATTTGGCAACCTTGAAGTCTCAGGAAATACCATTGTTTCATTCACCGAAAAAAAAAGAATTGAAGATGAGTGGATCAATGGTGGTTATATGGTTATTCAAAAAGATTTTCTTAAATATCTTTCACCCGATTCTGAATGCATTCTTGAACAATCTCCCCTTAAACAAGCGGCGTTTGATAACCAACTCATGATGTATAAACACTACGGTTTTTGGCAGTGCATGGACACAATACGCGAACACCAAAAACTCGAAGAGCTTTGGACAAAAGGCGCTCCGTGGAAAATTTGGGCCGATGCCTCAAATGGCTTTACCCCTGCAACAGTTGATACAAAAAAAGTTCCAAAGCCCTCACAAAGCATGTCTTCAAGTATTATCTAAGGAATAAACTCGTGAAAACCAACATAGATAAAAAAAATTATTGGAAAAATAGAAATGTTTTGGTAACCGGCGCAACAGGCTTGCTTGGTCCATGGCTTGTTCAAGAACTTGTTAACCAAGAAGCAAATGTTTTTGTCTTAATGCGTGATTTAATTTCACATTCGGTCTTTTTTCAAAGTCAGCTTGAAAAAAAGACGTCGGTCATTATTGGCGACCTGCTTGATCAAAATCTGCTTACGCGGATCCTGAACGAAAGTGATATTGAAACCGTTTTCCATTTAGGAGCGCAAGCAATTGTCGGGTACGCAAACCGCTCACCAATCTCAACATTTAGATCAAATATAGAAGGCACATGGAACCTTCTTGAAGCCTGCCGGCTCAGCCCATGGGTTAAACGAATTGTTGTTGCCTCAAGCGATAAAGCTTATGGTGCTCAAGAAAAACTACCATATACCGAAGACGCACCACTTCAAGGACAACACCCTTATGACGTGTCAAAAAGCTGCGCCGATCTTATTGCTCAAACATATTTCCATACATTTAAACTTCCGGTCTGCGTAACACGCTGCGGCAATTTTTTTGGCGGCGGAGATTTTCATATAAACCGAATAATACCAGGAACAATCAAAGCCATCCTTAATAATGAAGCCCCTGTCATTAGATCAAACGGACAATTTATCCGTGATTATATTTATGTAAAAGACGTTGTTGATGCTTATCTTTCTTTAGCACAAGCAATGGAAAACCAATTAATCATAGGCCAATGCTTTAACTTTAGCACCGACCATCCATTCACCGTTGTTGAAATGGTCCATGAAATTTTAGACCTTATGAACGCGCAACATCTCATACCAATAATCCAAAATAATGCATGCAACGAAATACCCGCACAGCACCTTTGCTCAGAAAAAGCACACACAATCCTTGGATGGCATGCAAAATATGGGGTTCGTAAAGGACTCGAAGAAACGATAGCTTGGTATAAAAATTATTATGCACAGGAAAATAGAAACAATAAATCATTACCGGTCGTTCCCCCCGGCACCCCCCTGGAGACCATAAAATCGTGAAAAAAATATCGATCATAGCAACCTGCTATAACCAAGAAAAAAACATACAAGCCCTCCATCAACGCGTAACCTCAATAATGCAAACACTGCCGGCATACGATTATGAGCTTGTCTTTGTTGATAACGCCAGCACCGATAATTCTTACAATATACTGCAAGAAGTTATTGCGCTGGATAAACGAGTTAAAGCCATTATTATGTCACGCAACTTTGGCTCAAATCAGCCAAGTATTTTAGCAGGGTTTCGGTTTGCTCAAAGTGATGGGGTTCTGATTATGTCAGGCGCCCTTCAAGATCCACCCGAAGTTATTCCTCAGTTTATAGCACAATGGGAAGCTGGTTTTGACGTTATTTATGGAATTGCCAAAAAGCGAAAAGATAACAGCTTTTTGCGTCGCCTTGGATATAAATGTTTTTATCGCATTTTCAAACAACTTTCATATTTAGACATTCCCCTCGATTCTGGTGACTTTAGCCTGCTTGATAAAAAAGTGGTAAACGTGCTTAAACATTTGCCCGAAAAAGACCTGTATATTAGAGGGTTACGCACATGGGCTGGTTTTAAGCAAACAGGCATCGAATATATTCGCGCCGAGCGTGGGGCCGGCAAATCAAGCAACACCTTTTTTGCAAATTTTATGTGGGCCAAAAAAGCGATTGTTAATTTCTCGTATAAACCACTCGTCTATATATCCCGCCTTGCAACGGCGGCCGTATTTGCCACCATGGCCGCAGCGGGAACCTTCCTGTATTGGCATTTCAAATATGGTGCGCCACGAGGGTTTTCTACGCTACTGATGACCATGTTTATTTTCGGCACCATTCAACTGCTCTCACTTGCCATTATTGGTGAATACCTTATAAAAATTTTTGAGGAGGTAAAAGGAAGACCCCCTTACGTTATTCGCGAAATCATGCAACAAAGCCAAATACAAAAAAGCGTTGAGCAGCCATCCTTTTATGAGGCGGCAACCATAACCTCAATATCCCCCGAACTCAGCTCATTACAAAACAAAGGATCTCTATGAAAACATGTCTCGTTACCGGCGGCGCAGGATTTGTTGGCGCCAACCTCGTACGTAAATTGCTTTCAGCGGGAAACCGTGTTCATATCGTAACCGAAAAAAATAGTCCGCTCTGGCGCCTAACCAACGTGCTTAATCAAATCACGGTCCATGAAATAGATCTCAGTAATTTTGAAAAAATTAATACACTCGTAAACACCATAAAACCAGAACAAATTTTCCACCTCGCATCGTATGGCGGCATGCCAAATCAACAAGACCAGGAATCGATTTACTATGTTAATTTTGACAGCACCAAAAATCTTGTTAACGCCTGCAAAGAAATTGGTTTTGAATGTTTTATCAATACCGGAAGTTCTTCTGAATATGGTATGAAAAACTGCGCCATGAAAGAAGATCTTATATTAGAACCGATCAGTGATTATGGCGTTGCAAAAGCTGCTTCAACACAATTTTGTCTTAAAGAAGCATTGGTTAACAAACTGCCAATTTACACCGTGCGCCCATTTTCTGTGTATGGCGATTACGAGGCTTCAACACGACTTATCCCAACCATTCTCGTTAATGCACTTGCAGATAAACCAATACAATTATCATCACCTTCATTTGTCAGAGATTTCATCTATGTTGAAGATCTCGTTGATATGTATATTGCGATCACTAAACAACTCCCACAAACTCATTTCATTTTCAATGCCGGAACGGGAACACAATCTTCAATTCAAGATGCGATAAATGCAGCACAAACAAT
>CAZLQB010000076.1:0-5492 GCA_964561585.1 uncultured Pseudomonadota bacterium | reverse complement strand
CTTTGCTGCCGGTCATGCGACTAGCTTCAGAGACCACCGTTTTCCAGGCGTCCTCAAGCTCGATCGCCGCATTAACCCTGCGCATGGCCTTACCACCACCGGCTAATGGGTCCTTGATAATAACCGGAAACCCAAGTTCAACAGCCACCGCATGAGCCTGGGTCAGGTTGTCTAAATCTTCGAGCGAGATAAATGCGCCAGGCACGACAGGCACCCCAACCGATTCTGCTAGCTTGCGGGCCTGAATTTTGTCCCCCATGAGCACCATTGATTCTTGGTCTGGCCCAATCCATGTCAACCCGGCCTCTTTTACCCTGCGGGCAAATTGTGCGTTTTCTGCAAAAAATCCATAGCCTGGATGAATAGCGTCAACGCCTGCCTTAAAAGCTATTCCTAGCACTTCATTTTGATTTGTATAGGCGGTAAACCCACGGCCTGAAAGCTCGTAAGCCTCGTCGGCGGCATGAACGTACTGAGCACATGCATCCTCGGGCGAATAAATCGCTACCGTTTGCATCCCAAGCGCTTTACACGCAGAATTGATGCGCAATGCAATTTCGGACCTATTTGCGATTAAAACTTTTTTGATCACCTTTTGAGAACAATCAGCATTCATAAACAAACCTTTGTCATAACACCTAATTTATCATCCCGGGTCAAGCCCATAACTATCCGAAATTGTTTAAAATGTGCGTTTTTTCTACTTTGTCATCCTCGACGTGCCTGCCCGCCATAGCCTTGGCGACGGCTGGGATCGAGGATCCATCCTAAAACCAATTGAATAAGCCGATCAGGCCATATTATTAAGTTCAATAAGATGGATGCTGAATCACGTTCAGCATGACAAAACAGGATAAAATATTAGCCAACTACTTAACTTCGGACAGTTATGGGTCAAGCCAGGGATGACAAAAAACATCTCTTTGTTAAAGCACAGGTAAGTCTAGCGGAAAATAAAATGGATTGCGAATGGGTACGACAAGGTCAAAACCTTAGGCTTTTGTTCATGATTGGCGGAGACCGAAGCCATCACTGCTTAACCAAAAGACCTGACACCTCATTTAGCCTTTTGGCTACCGATTGTTTTATATCATCAAATCGCTTATCAAACGTTGCATCTTGATCGGACAATAGAGCAAAACGATCCATTAATCGGCACAGCTCAACCCAATCTGCAAGCTCCGATAAAAAACGGCCAGTGTATTTATTGGCAGAATCGCCACGATTGTACCTATCAATGCAAGCAAGCGTTCGCAACAAAACCTCAACCCCCAGCTGAACAAATTGGGTTATTTTGGCCGAGGTCCCCGGCTTAATTTCGAGCAATTTTGTGTCTAAATCCTTTGGCTTTCCGGTCAAGCGAACGTAATCGTAATAACTGGCCAATGCATAAAGCGTTGTTTTGGGAATATCATACACACAATTTTTGGCCAAGCAGTCTTCATTTTTTTTAAACAAATCGATAAGAATTTTGATATCGGTTGCCGTTAAAGCCAAAAAAGCGGCCGCCTTAATCGCTAATTGATTTTTGCTATCGATGGTCAAAATGCCAGGAATATGGGCCAGGCACCCAACCAATTTCATGAGCTCTTTGTGATCATCATATCGCTGGCTTACAACAGCCCAACTATTCTCGGCCGCCAAATAACTAACGCTACCTAAAACGTTAATCGCCAAGAATAAAAGACCCGATTTAAACATCATTTTTGCCATGACATAACCTTTCTCCTTTGCACCCACCCTTTTTTACTCTAAACTAGGTTAGCTAGACTGAACGATTTTTGGCAAGGATAACGATGAATGCACAGAAACTAAAAGCAGATTTCCCCTTTTTTTCGGCCGTTGGGCACAAACACCAAACGGCTATATACCTAGATAACGCATCAACCACCCACAAACCGCAGGTGGTTATCGATGCAATAACCGATTTTTATACCAACCACAATGCCAATGTACATCGTAGCTTGTACGATTTGGGCGAAGTATCAACGGTTATGTACGAACAAGCGCGTGAAAAGATTGCTCGATTTATCAACGCCAAACACACCGAAGAAATTATCTTTACCAAAGGGACAACCGAAGGCACCAATTTTGTCGCGGCAACCTGGGCAAAGACCCATTTAAAAGCCGGCGATCACATATTGGTATCGCAGGTCGAACACCACGCTAATCTTCTGCCGTGGCAACAAGTGGCCAAAGAAACGGGCGCCCAAATAAATTTCATACCCATTAATCCGGAAACCCATACATTCCAAAACCCAGAACAATACATAACACCAAACACCAAATTGGTAGCAGTCACCCAAGAATCAAATGTTCTTGGACCGGTATGGGATCAAAAAACAGATCAACTTAAAAAGTTTATAGAATTGGCACATCAGGCTGGCGCAAAAATTCTCCTTGATTCGGCTCAAATACCAATGCACCAACCATTAGATGTTCGCCATCTAAATGCTGACTTTGTTGTTTTTTCTGGCCACAAAATGCTTGGGCCAACCGACATCGGCGTTTTATACATCAAACAAGAGCTCCACGATTCTATACCGCCATACCAACGAGGCGGCTCAATGGTACACTCGGTTTCGTTTACTGCGGCAACATGGGCCGACGCGCCACAAAAATTTGAGGCCGGAACCCCACCAATAGCCGGAGCCATTGGGTTAGGGGCCGCTGCCGATTACCTGACAAATAATGTTGATTTTGCCTGGCTTGCCAAACACGAAGCCAGTTTGAGCGCTTACCTGCTGGCCGGCCTACAATCACATCCAGATATAACGATTGTTGGGCACCAGCCATGGATCCAGGACAATGGCCATCAGGTTAGCTTCTCGATCAAAGGAGCACATGCCCATGACCTTGCCGCCTATCTGAGCAATCATGGCATTGCGGTTCGCGCCGGGCACCTGTGTGCGCAACCACTCGTTAACCTTCTCGGTTTTGAGTCGTTGCTTCGCGTTAGTTTTGCGTTGTATAATAATGCAGAAGATGTAAGTAATTTCATTGAGGCACTAAACAAAGGCATTACCCTCCTTAAAAAGCTATAAAAATTATGAACGAGACATTATATCAAGAAGAACTTTTGGAGCATTTTAAGTACCCACGTAACAAAAAAATACTCGCACCCCCATCATTTGCCGCCGGCAAAGATAATCCATCATGCGGCGACCGAGTTTTTATTGAAGGAACAATTCAGGGAAACAGGGTTGTTGATATTGGGTTTTCTGGTGCTGGTTGCGTTGTCAGCCAAGCGGCGACCTCAATGCTCACCGAACACTGCAAGGGCAAAACAATAGAGGAAATTATGGCCGTTACCAAAAACGACCTCCTTGCGCTGGTTGGCATTCAACTTGGGCCGAACCGCCTAAAATGCGCACTGCTTTGTCTTCATGTGCTTCAAGAAGGTATTTTAAGTTATACAAAGGGTTAATTGTTCTCCTAAGGGAGGGGCGGGCATGTCCGCCATAGCCTTGGCGACGGCGGGAGGGAACGGCCCGCAATAAAATTAATATTGCATATTATAAGCCCCAAGGCGTTCTCACTTGGCAAACCCCCTAAAAAGGATAAAAATATGATCACCATCCTCCCTACCCACAAAAGCTACTGGGATAACCTCGCCGAAGCTTATGTATTTCTTATGACCGAAAATCTCAAATCGGCATCAGATTTGGCAACCCTCGACCACATAGATAAAGAATATCATCCCAACGTTAGAGACGTGCTCAAAAAGCATCTTTTTGCTGGTAAAAAAGGACAACTTTTTGTCCTCACCGCAAAACACAAAAAATCACTCGTACAATACATTTTTGTCGGAATCGGTTCATTGACCGGACAACCACATGACGAACGCGAAAACCTGCGCCGCGGTATTTGTTCGGCTATTCACACCCTCAAAAGACAAAATCTTGAATCGGCAGTCATTGGACTTCCAAATCTCAAACCGTTTGGCGTATCGACGGCCGAACTTGTTAAGCAAATTACTATCGCCGCCATTATGGCCGATTATGAATTTTCAACCTTCAAAACTGACAAAAAAGATAAACGCTGGACCGGAAAACTCTACCTTGAAATTGATCAAAAAGATTCAAAGACATTAACTGCCGCGCTCAACGAAGGAATAATCATCGGGCAAGCAACCTCAATTGCTCGTGGTTGGGCTGATTTGCCTGGCAATATCATGACGCCAACGGAGCTGGCTAAACAAGCACACGATGTGGCCAAAAAACATGGACTAAAATATACGGTTTTTGGCCGCGACAAAGCACTCGAACTTAATATGGGTGGTTTTTGCGCAGTCGATGCCGGATCAGATCAAGATGGAAAATTTGTTACCATTGAATATAAAACAACAACAAAAAATGCTCCCACCATTGCCTTAGTCGGCAAAGGCGTTTGTTTTGATAGCGGAGGCATAAGCCTAAAACCGGCAAGCAGCATGGACGGTATGAAATTTGACATGTCGGGCGCTGCGGCCGTTATTGCAACCATGAGCGTTATTGCTCAACTCAAACCAAAAGTTAATGTTGTTGCATTAGCACCAATTGTTGAAAATATGCCCAGCGGAAAAGCATCGCGGCAAGATGATATTATTACCTTTATGAACGGGAAAACAGCCGAGATCAGAAATACTGACGCCGAAGGACGCTTGATCATTGCCGATGCACTTTGTTACGCCGAAAAATTTTATAACCCAACCATCATGATCGACATCGCAACACTTACCGGCGCATGCCTTTATAGCCTTGGCCACTTTTATACAGGCCTCATGACCCGCGATGCAGACCTTGGTGAAGCACTAAAAAAACACGGGCTTTTGACCGGCGATAAAGTATGGCAACTTCCCCTTGATGACGACTTTAAAGAAGCAATAAAAACAATGGTTGCCGACGTGGCCAATACCGGATCACCAGCCTATCTTGGCGGCACCGTTACGGCAGCAAACTTCCTCGAAACATTTGTGGATAAAGCTCGATGGGTGCATCTTGATATTGCCGGAACAGCGCATGACGTTCCTGGCATCAACTACTTGGGCAAAGGGGCAACAGGAGTTGGAATACGATTACTCACAGAATTTGTGATGAATTTCAAAAAATAAACAGGCAAATTTCATTCTTCCTTCTTTTTAGAAGGAAAAGGGCAGGAGTTTCACGTTTTTACTCCTGCCCTTTTCCTTTTTAACTCGCTAGATAAAAGAATTTTTTATGCGGTAATATCTTCTAATAATTGCATAATATCTTGTTCATGTTCGAGTTCGTCAGTAAGAATTTGCGAAACGATATTATAGGTTGCAAAGTCTTTGCCTTCAACCATCTTCAAAATGCTGTTATAAAATTCAATAGCGCATTGCTCGCCCTTGAGATTTTCTTGTAATACGGCCATAACTTGAATATTACTTATAGCGTCATAATGGCATCCACCAAGCTTATGCCAATCTTGAGGAAACATACGCAAATCGCCACCCAACTGCAAAATACGGTCGGCAAGCAACATTGCAT
>CAZLQB010000075.1:0-5627 GCA_964561585.1 uncultured Pseudomonadota bacterium | reverse complement strand
TGACATTTGAGGGTAATCGGCATAACCTTTCATTTTAACTGATGGAACAAGCACCAGTTATTCGTGTGCTAACGGCTTATCGACCATGCCACGGACAAAATAAGTCACATGGGCATATTTTTCTGTTTCGGCAATAATGAAAACCTTGTGGGGATTTGCCTGAGCCGCAATTTCATCAAGCAGCGTATGCATTACTTGCTCGCGCTTGAAAAGCACATCATTTTTAAACGCCGCAAATTCTTCTTTATATAAACTTGTGGAAATATAAAAAGCGAGCGTTCCGGTTGTGCTACATAAATCCTCTCGCGCAAATTCTGTAAAATTTGGAACAATAAAACATTCGGTTAATTGCCGTGCGCGATCAGGCCTAAAGTTAAAAAACACTACCCCGTCGCCTTGCTTTACTGACCCATCTGGCGCCATGAGCACAGGGACAACAAATTCATCACTTACCCCCTGTGCGTATGCATGGCCAAGGGCTTCGGACCATGCAATAGAAGCAGTACTCTCATCAGCGCCAATCAAACAGCGATAACTTATTGCCGTACGTCCCCAATTTTTATCACGATCCATGGCATAAAAACGGCCATGAATACTTGCCGTTACCCCACACCCAAGAGATCTATAAATATCATCGAGGCGCTGTAAATAAACCGAAGCACTTCGGGGAGCCACATCGCGTCCATCAAGAAATGCGTGTACATAAACTTTTTCAAGCCCACAAAGTTTAGCCATCTTAATGAGCGCATGTAAATGACGCTCGTGGCTGTGAACGCCCCCATCTGAAAGAAGGCCCATTAAATGCAGCGCTCGTCCACTTGCCTTGAGCTTTGCAAAACGCTCAAGTAAAATTTTGTTGGTAAAAAAAGTTCCATCATCAATTGAATCATTAACACGCTTTAAAAGAGATTTAACGACCCGTCCGGAACCCAATGTTAAATGCCCTACCTCCGAATTGCCCATGTACCGAGGCAAGAGGCCAACGTGCTCACCCGAGGCATGCAATAACGCATGAGGATAACTATTGACCAATTTATGCCACATAGGCATATGAGCACTATTAACAGCATTACCCTCACGGTTTTGGCTATACCCAAAACCATCCAAAATAACTAATAGGGTCGGCGGCTGCAGTCGCGTTTTATTCATCAATTTCCTCAAATTTTACAAACAAGCATTTTGTAGTACACTGAATATTACCACTATCTGGTGTAACACCACCTCTGATCTACACTGTAAAAGAATTTTGCATAACTTTTAAATGATTTAACAAAAATTTTGCGGGAGCCCATGCTTAAAAAAAACATTCTGGCGCTTATAATTGCCACGGGACTTTCTTGTGTTATACATGCCGACAACACACCATTAGCTGATCAGCAAATACAAGTCATTGAAGACCACAGCGGCGAAGTTAATGATTTTTTGGCCATCGATATTGACAATTTAGACTTAGATTTCGATTTGGTCACAAGTGAACCAGATCAATCAACCAAAAACAAGATTCGGATACTTAAGACATATTTTATGATTCAAGCAGAACAGGCAAAAGAACATATCGTTGATCATAAAAAAACTTATCTTATTGCTGGTTCACTTATTACGCTTGGCGCAATAATGTATGGTTCAACGTACTTTTTCAACACTACTAAATAAGCCCTAATACAATGATTACCCACGATAAACATATTTTTGCTCTTTATTGCTCAAATCTTAATACGAAACTAATCCTGGAGCCTAATAAACACCATGAAATCATCGATCAGGCTTTGTGGCGCCGAATTACCCAAATTCTTCGTTTAAAAGCAGGAGAGGCCATTATGTTGTTTGATGGGGCACGGGAAATAACCCTCGAACTATCAGAACAAACATTTTCTGGAAAAAATAAGGTTGCCGGTATTATTGTCGAAGCAAAAAGAAGCGTCCCACTTGCACCAGCAATTACCCTTATGCCAAGCCTACTCAAACGAGAAGCATTTGAAACCGTTATGTATCTGGCGGCACAAATGGGAGCAACTGTTGTGCAACCAATAATAGCCACAAAAACACAACGCTCATGGCAAGGGGATAAAGATCTCCAACGACTTAAAAGCGTTATGATAGCCGCTTGCGAGCAGGCGAAAAACTTCATAATCCCCGAAATTAAACTCCCAATACCATTAACAAGTATTGAAAAACATCTGGCACCATTTGCTGGTATATATTTTGAAGACACCGGCAAACCGTTAATGTCTATCGCTCAGGAAATCAAACTCCAAGAGCCCAAAAACATCTCACTTGTATTTGGTCCCGAGGGTGGCCTAACCGTAGCAGAACAAGAATATTTGGATGTTCATGGATTTAGTTGCTGTGCCCTTACGCCTACCATTTTACGTGCACAAGAAGCGGTTGCGGTTGGACTTGGAAGCATAAGAAGCTTATTGAAATAATTATTTTTTGATCGCGAATAGCTGTGTTTTTAGGTATTGCGGTGTTATTTGCTTAACTACCCCTTGACCAGCTAACCATTGCGCATAAGCTAATTGACCGATGTTTATTGCCGAACAAATACCGATAAATGGATCAATTAATTTGACGCGGCCAGCTAAATTATCCTGGATAAATTCACGATGGACCTCAACCCCATTACCCGCCAACCATATTTGGTAGCTATCGGCCTTGGTATTGAGATCGGCAACGATGTCATCGATTTTTTTATATCCCATCAACGAAGATTCACCCCGTGGTGCGCATAGATAATATACATCATTATTATAGGCATTAAGAAGACAGACTACCATGTCAGGCTTATCTTTTACTTCCGGAATCAAAGAAAAAACTTGATGCGCAAGCGCCTCAAGACCACTAATGCCAATAAGCGGCAATTGCTGCGCAAACGCAAGCCCATTAACCGTAGCAATTGTTACTCGAAGCGAGGTAAAGGCACCAGGACCTTTATCAACAGCCATAAATGATAAATCGGTAAAATTGAGATTGTTTTTTTGCAGTAAAGAATCAAGGAGCGGAATAAGATGAGAACTTGCTTTGACATCGGCTTGGGAAACAAAATCGACGCACAAAGATTCGTTGAATAATGCTAACTCTATTTTATTGTAGGTACCCTGAATGCTAACAAATTTGCAAGACATATGTGTCAATCGTGCTGCCGTTTAATTTTTTGACGTTGATAAAACAAACTAAAAGCATCGTCCTTAATTGTGTTTTCACGTTTTTCGATAACCTTACCACAGTTAAGGCACTTCCACCCTTCGAAATTAATAAAGTGGTCAAAGAAAGATTGTAAGACTAATAAGCCTCCGCACTTTGGACACTTCATTAATTCATCCTCCTCTTCAAATCCACGGCTTTCAATCCAAGCGTGTTCAAGTTTATTTCTCCCCCTTTTTCCAATGATAACACAGTATCGAGAATTACAAAATAAATTTATTAAGTTGTAAAAAATATCAATTTCATGACAAATCCCTTTTTATTCTTTCTCCTCAGCACCACCCATAGGCTGAGGCATATCAGCTATTTCTTGTGGCGGTTCGCCA
This sequence comes from uncultured Pseudomonadota bacterium, assembly GCA_964561585.1. Lineage (GTDB taxonomy): Bacteria > Babelota > Babeliae > Babelales > RVW-14 > GWF2-38-10. The sequence continues at coordinate 2,097 of CAZLQB010000075.1, read as the reverse complement.
ACGATAGGCGCTAATAGCGCCGCCTTTGGCTCCTGCTTCTTTTCTTTTTGCTCTGCCTTTACGGCCTGTTTATTGGTTGACTCGGTAACAACCGGGACAGAACCATTGATTGCCGCCTTATCTTTTTCCTGAGTACTTGCTAGCTGAGAAATTTTGCTCACCGCCTGCTTAGCTTCGTCACGAATCCCACTCAAAATTTCACGATCTTGTGTCATAGATAAACGCATTTCGTCAAATAATTTACGCTGCCCCTCGATTTCTTTTTCTCTTGCACTCAAGGCCAACTCTTTTTCTTTAAGTTCGCTTTCTGCTTTTTTGAGCGTCTCTTCTTTTTCGTTACTAGGAACGCGTTTTTTTAGATTGCGCTGCTCTTCTAACTCCTTCTGCAAGCTATCAACACGGTTTCTGGCTAGTAGCACATCATCTTTTGCCATTAATAGTTCTTTGGTCATCCGGTCTAAATTGTCTTTTGTTTCTCTCAACCCCTTTTCGAGCACATTATTTTTCTGGTTTGCACGTGTTAATTGCAAATTAAGGTCAAGCCCCTCACGCTCCTTCTCCTCAAGCTTTGTGCCAAATTCTCGCTTCATAAGTTCTCGCATTTCATTTGCGCTCTGCTTATTTGATCGATCTCGTTCTCGTTCAAGCTGTTTTGAGGTTAATTGCAATTCTGATAACTCTCGACCTTGGGCTTCAAGGCTTCGTTTGGCTTGGCCTTTGATGGTCTGCTTTTCTTGTTTTTCTTCATCAACAATCGATTGCAATTTTTTTACTTCAGCTTCTTGATCGGTTGGCGAAAGCCCTAACGCAAGCTGGCCAACCGCCTTATCACCAAGCTCCTTAAAATCTGGATATTCCTGCTTAACGCGCCCTGTAATTTCTTGGGCAACCTTAAGCACTAGATACCTTATTAATTGGTCAGTAAAAGCAGCTTTTTCTTGATCAACAGAGCCTTTAATAAGATTTTTTTGAGAAAATGCATTTAACTCATATAACACAAGTACCCGAATTTTTTTACGCTCATAATCACCGAGGTTTAATTTTTTTGCCACCTCCAATATAAGCCCATCAGCTCTTCGCTGCGCACTGACAACGTTACGCAAACGAACCTGCTTGCTAACGGCTTGTTGATAAAAAGAGTCATCAACATATTGCGTCCCACGCAAAGTACTATCAAACCATGAACGCTGCTCTTTAAACCGCTGTAAAAAATCGGGCAACTGTTCGGCGTCCTCACCTTCCATAATAATCTGTTTCATAAGCAAGGTATTGGCATTGAATTCATTAACCATAGAATTTTGCCATGCTCGCGTAATTGGCTGCGTTGTTTCGACTGCCAAAAGATCATTGGTCATACGGCATGCGAAAAAAATCAAAATCATGCACATTATTTGACGTATACAACAGAAAAAATGAATTTTCTTCATCATCTTGCCCACCAGAAAATTTAAAATTGTATTCATTTCAACACCCACGCTTCAATTTCTGTTTTTAGTCTAATTGATCCTTTTTCACAAATTCAACAAAACCGCTCTTTTCTCCACCAAACATCGTCAAAACCCTCATGCTTTTGCAAGATTGTTGCGCCCATTGCCTCCAATTTTTTAAAGTAAGGCTAGGATATTAAGGGGAATGGCTCTTTAAAGGGAGAAGAAAGTGGAAGATAATAATCAGAAAAACAAGAGTTCATTGTGGATAACCTGCGGACTGTATCTGTGCCTTTTCATGGGAACTATAGGCTGGCTCAACAAAGATTATTTGTCCTCAGTCATCAAGAAGGCGTACGCGAAAACTCAAAAAAAGGAAGAATGGATCACCATTTTTGTTCATGGAACATTCAATTGCCAGTATGGGCTGTTGAGCCTGCCCGCGGTTGTAACAGACACCATTGGCAAAACCGTATATAAATCACTTATCGAGTCAAAAAGAAAAGACGCGTCATATTACGTTGAGCAGGCAATATTACAACGCGGATTGATAAAAATTACACCAAGCTACGATCTCCATGTCACCAACGGACAAAGACTTTCTGCCTACCCATTAACCCAGGCTTTTCAAGATTTTGTAACGCTCAGTCCAGACAATCAGGAAAACAAC
>CAZLQB010000074.1:0-5778 GCA_964561585.1 uncultured Pseudomonadota bacterium | reverse complement strand
ACGCCAGTTTGGTGTGCTTTAAGCTTTTCCTCTGTACCAATTGCTTGGTTGTTTTTATCTACGAGAATAACATGTTCTTCTAGAGGCGTATTTCTTGTGGCCATGGGTCCTTCATTGCGTTTGACCAAATTTTATTCATAGGATCTCCGACGAGTTTTTTTTGTGCGAGATAAAACCAAAAAACGCCAGACTCGGTAAGTTCGTAATTGGCATCAGATTCTGTGCACAAGCCGGTTGTTTTAAGCATTTTAAAAAGTAGGTTAATTTTTTTATCGTTGGTGCCAAATCGATTGTGCAGTTCTTGTTTTGAAATGAAAGTATTATAAAATTGCCAATAAAGCCAGTAATAGCGCGTCATCTCATCAGAGAAATTCATTTTTAAGGCTATTGGGCGTTGTTGATCAAGGCATGCTGCAATGTAGACTTTTGCCACAAAGGTATTAAGGTAAAATATGCCAGGTAAATAAGATATAGCGCCTGCGCCAATTCCTATGTAATTTTCTCGTGAGACCGATGAATAGTGCGGAGCGTCTCCGCGTTTAAAAATCCAAACGGTATCTCGTTCAAAACCATGAGCAAGACAAAAATTATGGAGCTCGCGGTACATTGATCGGCGGGTGAAAAATGAAGGGGAGTGACTTTTTGCAATTTTTGCATATTTGCTAGATGTTGCAAAAGGATGGTTGAACATTGGATAAAGCGTTATCTGGTTAACCCCAGCATTGATTGCCGTTTGAAGGTCCTCTATTGCTTCGTCAACTGTTTGGTTGGGCATTGCGAACATAAGATCAAGATTAACCGTTTTAAAATTGTAAGCGAGAAGCCGCTCGATGATTGGGTAAAGTGTTGACGATTTATAGTCTCGGCCAATTAGCTGAAGGTGTTTATCATTAAAACTTTGCACCCCAAGGCTTATGCGTGAAATTCCATAATCGGCTAATTTTTGAATAGATTCTTCTCGCCCTAAAAGATCTGTGGGGGTTGTTTCAATGCAAATATCGCCGGTTATGTGAAACTTGGAGCGTACTTTTTGAAGCACCTCACCAAGTTCATCCACTAGCGTTGTTGGCGTTCCGCCACCAATATAAATTGACGGAATTTCAATCGATCCAAATATATCATGGTATTGATCGATTTCTGCTAGCAGGGCTTTCAGGTACGGTTGGACAAGCGCCTTTTCATAGCGAATTTTATTATATGGGCAGTAGGGACATGTGCTTTTGCAAAAAGGAATGTGAATATAGAGGTCGATTTTTTTTAGTGGTGGGAAATTAAGATTGGTTGAACTGGATACCGGTGAGAAGGTAAACGATTCCTGAGAACCAAGAAAAAATTTTCGTATTCCTCGAGCAAGTAGTGTACGCATATACACCTAATTCTTTCGTTGATAATGATCAAAACAAGAAACAGCGCGCGAGCTGTGCTGAATTTATAGCAACACCTCTTTTTTGGCTACTAATTAATTTCTTTTTTATGTATTGAATGAAAGAAGCGCTTGTTCTGTTGTGGCAAATATCCGCCCGGTTTCTTTAATTGTCTTAAATTCATTACTTTCATGTAACATTTTGGCAATGAATGGCCTTACGTGTGAAATAACAACATTCTTTTTTAGTTGCTGCAAATGGTTGATAATTTCGCTAAATGCTTCTACACCATCAAGGTCTATAAAGTGGAGGCCGCGAAGGTCGAGAATGATATTTTTGTAGTGATCGGGTGTTTGTTCAAGTTGAGCAATATGCGACTGAGCATTAATGTATGCCAACTGACCTTTAATCGCATATATCAAGGTGTTTTGATTCGGTAAGGGTTGGGTTTTATTTGTTGTTGCCGCTGGGCGAATATCTGGAAACATTGTGCGCAACTCGAAGTGTCCTTGCGATATTTTTTCCATAAAAATGAGCATCGCAATTGTTGCTCCAAATAACAAGCCAATGATTGGGTCTTCATAAACCGTTATAAAGGCAACAATAAGTGACAGCGCAAAGTTTTTTTTGTCTACGCGAAACATGCGGACAAAGTGCTCTTTTTCAACCATTTTAACCGAAACAAATACAAGCATTGCTGCGATTGCCGCAAGGGGTATATACCTAAAAAAGGTGAGAAAAAGAATCGCAATAAGTGCAATGAATATACTACATATGGTAGCCGATATTTTGTCAGTAGCGCCTGTTTTGATGTTTAACGCTGTTCGTGCAAGTGCGGCCGTTGCCGGTATTCCGCCAGCAAGTCCGGAGACGATATTGGCCAAACTGAGACCAAACATTTCTCTGCGTTTATTATGTCTTGTGTGGGTTAAACCATCGGCAATTCTTGCTGAGATCATTGTTTCGAGGATGGCTACAATTGCTATGGTAAGCGCTGGCATGAGCAGCGAAGGAGAAAGGTGAAAATCTGGGAGTTGAAAAAGTGTTGGACTAAGGTTTGGATATTTTGACTGTAGGGTTTGTAGGGTAAATGGGAGCCATCCTTCGGACGAAAGCGCCCCGATAATGATAGTTGCCGGTGCTAGTATAATAGCTCCTGGAATGCGCGGCATGAGCTTAACAAGAATAAAGAGCGTAATCAAAAAAACAATAAAAAAACAGAAGGTTATCCATGATGCCGACGAAAGGTGTGTGCATGATTCATAAAAATTAAGGAGAAATTTTTCATGCAGCGGTAAACCAGAAAGGCCAAATGCGGCATTTGTTTGGTTAAGGCTAATGGTTAAAGCAACGCCGAGAATAAAACCATGGATAGTACTTGCGGGGAAAAAAATAAGATACCGCTCTAATTTGAAAAGATAGGCGATGAAAATGAATATCCCTGTTAATATAGCAAGCATTGAAAGCGATCCCTCGCCGTGGCTAATTGCATAGGCGGCCAAAATACTGGACAGGGCACCCGTCGGCCCAATGATATTGTAGTTACTGCCTCCAAGTAGGGAGGCAATTAGACCGGCCCAAATGGCGGTTATTATGCCAGCGATTGGATTTGAATGTGAGGCAACTGCCAATGAGATTGCTAATGGCATAGAAACGAGAGAAACGGAGAGACCTGCTTGCCAATTGGCTTTGAGTTTTGTGAAAAAAGAATGAAAATTCATAACTAATCCTTTGACTATAGAAAAAGGGTACTCCTCTTAATAACTTTTACAAGCCCCGTTTTCTATCATTACCATGCAGATAGTTTTCCTGTTGTAATATTTTTGCTTTTTTGAAACGATGTTTTTCAGCGTTTTTTACATGAGTTTGGTGATGCGGTGATATGCGAAATATTGTACCAGAGGTTATTGCGTGATATATAAATGATTTTCTTAATTAATAGTTGCTTTTTGGAGTGTCTGTTTTTTAAACTTAACCTGGCAAAGAAATTTGCGTGATGACATGCAGGGTTTGGTGGTAAGAAGCCGAATATGGTGGAGAGGGTGGGATTCGAACCCACGATCCCGGTTTCCCGAAATAACCGCTTTCGAGGCGGTCGCTTTCGACCACTCAGCCACCTCTCCATAAAATGTCATGCGAATTGAAATTGATAGTACAAAAAGTATTTTGTATTGATATTTATTGTACATTAAATTAAGTTTTGATGTAAGCAAAATTTCATGGTATATAATTTTGAGGGTAGGGATATTAATTTTAGTTTTGAAATTTGCAAAGTGAATAAAGGAGTTTGTCATGGCAACATATGATATTCGGGCGATAGTGCTCGCAGCTGGTAAGTCGACCCGCTTTAAAACAAAAAAAAGCAAATTGCTTTTTAATATTTGTGGGCGAACGATGATTTTGTATCCGCTCAGGGAGCTCGAGGCTCTTGATATTCCAATGACAGTAGTCCTTGGACATCAGGCCGATGCGATCAAAAATGAGATTTCCTGTGTTGGGGTTAAAAATGTTACAACGGTGATTCAAGATCAGCCGATTGGTACCGGTCACGCGGTGGCATGCTCCCAGGATTTATGGCATGATGCCGACAATATTATGATTCTTTATGGTGATATGCCGTTGGTTACGCAGGATCTTTTTGAGGCGTTAATTGCCGAACATAAAGAAAAACAGGCAACACTGACCTTCTTAACCGCTATGATGATGGATCCAAAAAATTATGGCCGTGTTATTGAAGAAAACGGTATGTACCAAATTGTTGAAGCAAAAGATTGCACACCTGACCAATTAAACGTTGCCCGTATTAATGCCGGCATTTATTTGATAAACCGTGTGTGGTTACAAGAAAATATCAATCGTATATCAAAAAGCCCGGTGACAGGCGAAATTTATTTGACCGATTTGGTTAAGATGGCTTGCGAACAAGGCAAAAAAGTCCATGCAATCCCAGTCGCCTATGATGACGTTCGCGGTGTTAACACACTTCAAGATTTATGGGAAGTTGAACAGATTAAGCGCTCAGAGTTTATCCGTTATTGGATGGCTAATGGCGTTCGATTTGAACTTGCTCAAAGTATTCATCTTGATATTAATGTTAAGATTGGTGCCGGATCGTTTATTGGTACCGGAGTTCACTTATTAGGTGATACAACGGTTGGCGAAGAATCATGGATTGGAGCCTTTTCGATTGTTGAAGATACAATAATTGGTGATAATACCATGATCCATTCTCATACGGTTGTTCAAGATAGTGTGATTGGTAACCATGTTCATGTTGGTCCATTTGCTCGCTTGCGTAACAATGTGCATATTTCTAACGGAGCTGCTGTTGGAAATTTTGTGGAACTTAAGCGAACATCGATGGCCGAGGATTCAAAGGCAATGCACCACTCCTACCTTGGTGATGCGTTGATTGGAAAATCTGTTAACCTTGGTGCCGGTACGGTGACCTGTAATTTTGATGGCGTTCATAAACATAAGACCATTATTGAGGATGGTGTGTTTGTTGGAAGCAATAATACGTTGGTTGCTCCAGTTAAGATTAGCAAGGGGGCATATACAGCTGCTGGGTCAACAATTACTAATGATGTTCCAGTTGGGGCATTGGCCATTGGGCGTTCACGCCAAGAAAATAAAGATGGCTATGCCGATAAATTGCTTATGAGTCGTGATAAAATACAAGATAAAGACGAAACACAAATTCATTGTGATGCTTCAGGCAAGTCTGAGTCGGCACGATTTAACTTCAAGGGTGCTCTCAAAACCGAAGCTGATAGGATAGATGCCCTGTGATTAGATTTTTTCACACCGCGGATTTACATTTCGGCGTCGAAAATTACGGTAAAATTGATGCGCAGACGGGTATGCATACCCGTCTGCTCGACTTTCGTGATAGTCTTGCCACCTGTGTGACGCAGGCTATCGATGAAAAAATAGATTTCTTTCTTTTTTGTGGTGATGCATATAAAACGGCAGTACCAACGCCAACGCAACAAAAAACATTGGTAACCCAATTGTTGCGGTTGCATGCTGCAAAAATACCGGTGGTTATTATTGTTGGTAATCATGATCATCCATTAAGCTTTGGTAAATCACATTCAATGGATGTTTTTGACTATTTACCGGTTGATGGGTTTTATGTTATTGCTCGGCCTAGCGTTATTACATTACAAACATCACATGGCCCAGTGAATGTCGTTGGTATCCCATGGCCGACGCGTAATTATGTGGTCAGTAGCGAGCAACATCGCTTCAAAAACAATGCAGAAATTGCAGCCTATCTTTCTGAGCGGGTTGGTATGATTATTAGTTCATTGGCTGTCGAACTTGATCCAAGTATTCCTGCGGTTTTGGCCGCACATTTAACGGTGAGTACCGGAATTTTTTCCGGGTCTGAAAAATGTGCTATTTATGG
>CAZLQB010000073.1:0-5787 GCA_964561585.1 uncultured Pseudomonadota bacterium | reverse complement strand
TGTTTTTAATAAAGCCGCTAACGGAAAAGTATCCCTATTGGGAAAACAGGCTTAGAAGGTTGACGCATAATGACAATGTGATTTGCTTACATTGTCATGTTTATACGAAAGGTTTTTTCTCATGAAATCGATGCTACATGAAGCTTCGTCTGTTGCTAAGGCTATCGAAAAGGCATGGGCCGATGCCGGTAACCCAACAGAATTCACCATCAAAGTTCTTGAGACAGGTAAAAAAAATTTCCTTGGGATGTCCAAAACTCCGGCAGTTGTGTCGATTACCTATGAGCCTAGGCGCCAACCAGTTAGGCCCCAGGATTCGGGTAGACAACTAGACCGCAGAGCGCAGCAGCCAGGGAATTCTCCTGCAAAACAACCAGTTCGACAAGCTAATGTGATTAACCAAAATCAAGTAAGGCCATTGCCGAAGAAAGAAGCTGAAAAACTACAGCCGGTCAGACCAGCTCAGGCTAACCAGGTGGTTAGAGAGCCCGAAAGAGCGTTTGCTGATCAAGGCGAATTTCTTGCCTGGCAGGATGAGTGGGTTGCTTTTGTTAGCGGCCAACTCAAGGAATTACTCGGGTTTTGGGGCTCAAAACAAGAATTTACCACAAAAGCTGATAAGAGAACCCTTATTATAACACTTGATGCGCATTTGCACGATGATCCTACCGAAGAGCGCAACGTGTTTATGGGCTTTTCTTATTTGCTTATGCAGTTTTTCAAGCGAAATTACAAGAAAAAATTCCGTGGTTTTCAGGTTCTTATAACAACCAAAAACAATACTCCATGATGCAGCATGATGAACAAGCAGCAACTTGGTTTAACTGACGATCAAGAGCCTATTATTGCTTTATGTACGCCCCGCGGAAGCGGGGCGCTTGCTCTTTTGAGGGTGTCAGGTACTGGTGCTATTGAGGTTGTTGATCGTCTAAGTCGTCTTGGTGCGGGTAAAAAGTTAATCGACTGTCCAACCCATACAATTCACTTTGGTTCCATCGTTGATCCAGAAAGTAAGACCACTGTTGATGAGGTTTTATTTTTTCTTATGCGTGGCCCAAAAACATTTACTGGGGACGATACCGTTGAAATCAGCTGCCACAATAATCAATTTATTATCGAAAATATTATAGCACTTGCCAATAAGCATGGTGCGCGACTGGCCCGGGCAGGTGAGTTTAGTAAGCGAGCTTTTTTGAATGGTAAGCTTGATCTTGTGCAGGCAGAAGCCATTCAAGATGTCATAAACGCTCAGACCGAGGAAGCATTAAGGCGCTCAATGGAGCAATTAAAAGGCTCTCTTTCATGCCATCTAAAAGGAATAGAAACTCGATTAGTGAAGCTGTTGACCTTAGCTGAGGCAAGCTTTGAATTTTTGGAAGAAGAACAGCGAGACATGAGCATGGAGTTGGTATTTAAGGCAGAGAGTATCAATCTATTGGTTCACTTGCATGAACTTTTATCACAATTTGCCCAACAACAACAGGTGCGCCAAGGCGTACGAGTTGCTTTGGTTGGTCGGGTAAATGCTGGTAAATCAACCTTGTTTAATGCGTTGGTTAAAAAAGAGCGCGCGATTGTTGCTGATGTTGCGGGGACAACCCGTGATAGCATTGAGGCTAGCTTATATAAAGGCGGCATCTATTGGACGTTTGTTGATACGGCCGGGTTGCGTCGAACTCAAGATGCGATAGAGCAACAGGGGATCGATCGAACCATTGCCGAGGCTCAGGCCGCCGATGTTGTTTTATTGGTTTTTGATGCGGCAATTCCGGTTGATGATCATGATCGGGCGGTTTACGCACAATTGATCCATGAATATGCCAAAAAAATTATCATAATTTTTAATAAAATTGATAGCCATCACACTCATTTTATTGCAAGCTTACCTGCGTGGGGTGTTGACATACCCTGCATGAAGGTTTCTGCGTTAGAAAAAAAGGGAATAGAGAGTTTAGGTGTGATGATTGATGAAAAAATTCAAGCTTTATTTGCTCAATTACATTCCCCCTACCTTCTTACTCAACGACAAGCGCGGTTGATTTCAGAAATTGAGGGGAAATTGGATTTTATTGTAAAATCCTTTCCAGATGTATTACATTATGAATTGATAGCTTATCACCTCAAGGAATCACTCGAGAAGATCGCTGAGTTAACTGGAAGAAACGTCACAGAACGAATGCTCGATGCGGTGTTCAATGATTTTTGTGTTGGTAAGTGAACGGGGAATAAATTACAGTTAGGCTTTGTTTTAGCCGTAGCATTTTAAGCGTGCTTTTTTCGATGCTTTTTATTCAATTGCTTTATCCTGTTGGTCCTCACGCAAAGCGGCGACGCCGGCATAAGCCTTGCAACAATATTTCCAAATGGATTAGTAATGAACCTGTCTCTTTTTCATCGGTAGAATCAAAGTTTTTTGATGAGCATGATTTTAATGAAGATGGAAGCCCTTGTATTTGGGAACAATCAAAAGCCGATCCATTTACCGAGCTTGTTTTGTCGTGGAATGCTTTACGGCCAACCAGTGGAACATTGACCTTTTGGGTAAATGTAAAATATGGCAATAATACGTGGTCTGGGTGGCAGCGCATGGCCGAATGGGGCGATCGAATTCAGCGCTCATTTATTAACAAAAATAACCCCTATGTTCACACAAAGCATGTGCGTGTTGAAATGCAGCATGGTTCAATGGGTCACGGGTTTAAAATCAAAGTTACCGCCAATAATGGAGCCGAGCCCACAAATCTTAAGGCGCTTTTTGCCTGTTTATGTAATTTGAAGCAATTTAAGCTCGTTCGACCTCCGGCAACATTGCCAACTACCTTTATTCGCGGGGTTCCTAAGCAGTCGCAAATGGTTCTTGATCACCCCCGATTTAAGGATCTTTGTTCGCCAACCTCAACGAGTATTCTTGTTAATTATTTCAAGACCAAGTGTAATGGCCAATGTTCATATCAACCGCTTGATGATTATGTGGTGAATTTTGCTAATAAAGTTCACGACAACGGTAAATTGAATATTTACGGCAATTGGCAGCTGAACGTTGCACAGGCTTTTGATGCATCAAAAGGCGATGTTTTTTTTAGGGTTGAACGGCTCAATGGATTTGAGGATTTACATGCTTATCTTATGAAAAAGATCCCCGTTGCGGTGAGCGTTCGACGTTTACGCGGGGGTGCTGGAGCCTACCAAAACGGACACTTTATTGTTGTAGTAGGCTGGAATCAGGCAAAGCAGCTTGTTTTATGCAATGATCCAGCGTTTGATGCTACGGGAAAAACGTTTAAGGCTTATAAGCTTTGGGATTTTTTACAGGCTTGGGGGCGGTCAGTGAACCTGAGTTATATTCCAATGCCGAGGGATCTCTATTAATAAAAGGTACAAATAAAAGGGAAGCCTTCAAATATTTGCCTCCTTGGTGATACACTTATAAAAATGAAAAAAAACAAGGAGGCTTTCTTATGAATCAAGAAAAATTTACCAATGCATTTTCAGATTTATTACAAGGGGCTGTGGGCATTGCACAAGCAGCTGAAAATTCAGCCATTTTGCCTTTGCACTTATTGGCAGCGGCGCTTGAAAACGATTTTTGTTCGACTGGTTTCAAGTCTTTTAATATCGATACTCAGGCGTTAGAGCAGGTTGTTAAGCATAGTCTTGATCGCTTGCCAAAGGCAAAAGGTGGGCAGGTTGGCGCCGATTATTCGTTGCAAGCATTTTTGAATGAATGTGATAATGAAAGTAAAAAATTAGGGGACGATTTTATCAGTCTTGATGTTGGGATGCTTGTATTTGCCAAAACAGCAACATTGCCAGAGTCGGTGCGGCAGTTTTTACGAAACGCTGGCTTTACCGGGGATATGGTAAATGCATGGGTTGCTAAAATGCGGGGAGGGGAATCGGTGAAAAGTCAGAATGCAGAAAGTAGTTATCAGGTTCTTGAAAAGTATTGCCAAGATTTGACCAAGTTGGCGCGTGAGGGGAAATTGGATCCGGTGATTGGGCGGAATGAAGAAATTCGCCGCGTTGTCCAAATTTTATCACGTAGAACGAAAAACAATCCAGTTTTGGTGGGTGATCCGGGCGTTGGCAAAACAGCGATCGTTGAAGGGATTGCTCAACGTATTATAAATAACGATGTGCCGGAAAGCCTTAAAGGGAGAAGGATTTTGACCCTAGATCTCGGCGCGTTAATTGCCGGAACTAAGTTTCGCGGTGAATTTGAAGAGCGTCTTAAGGCGATTTTGCAGGCAATAGAGAAGCAAGAAGGCGATGGCATTGTTTTGTTTATAGACGAGCTTCATATGTTGGTTGGTGCCGGAGCGACCGGCGGGGGAATGGATGCCTCAAACCTTCTTAAGCCTGCCCTTGCTCGGGGAATATTGCATTGTGTTGGGGCAACAACCGTAATGGAGTACAAGAAATATATCGAAAAAGATGCCGCTCTTGAGCGCCGTTTCCAAAAAGTTTTGGTCGAAGAGCCTTCGGTCCAAGATACTATTTCAATTTTGCGTGGCCTAAAAGAGCGCTATGAAGTTCACCATGGAATTCGTATCAAAGACCAAGCAATTGTTAAAGCGGTTAATCTTTCGGCACGATTAATTTCAGACCGTTTTTTACCGGATAAAGCGATTGATTTAATTGATGAAGCGGCATCTATGGTAAAAATGGCGATAGACTCAAAGCCAGAGGATTTGGATAAACTTGATCGAAAAATCAGTCAATTAGAAATCGATGAGGCGTCAAAAATCCGTTTGGCCGAACTAGAGAAAGAGTTGGCCAATGTTAAAGAATCAAATAGAGCGCTTCTTGAGCAATGGCAGGCCGAGCGTAAACCACTCGAAGAAATCAAAAAGGTAAAAACGCAAATTGATGCCGCGAAAGTTTCATTTGCCCAGGCTGAGCGCGAGGGCGATTATGCCAAGGCCTCAAAGATAAAATATGGAACACTTGCCGAGTTTGAACGTAAATTGGAAGTGCAGCAAAATAAACTAAAAAACCTCAAAACACATTTGGTAAAGGAAGAGGTTGATGAGGACGATATTGCGGCCGTTTTATCTCGTTGGCTTCATATTCCGGTTGAAAAACTAAAAGAAGAAGAAAGCCAAAAGTTAATCAATATGGAAGCAGAGCTTCATCGTCGGGTAATTGGGCAAGATGAGGCAATTACCAAGATTGCCAACACTATTCGTGTTCATAGGTCCGGTATTGCCGACCCCAATAAGCCAATTGGCTCATTTCTTTTTTTGGGGCCAACCGGCGTTGGAAAAACCGAGGTTGCCAAAACGTTGGCCGAATATTTATTTAGCGATGAGCATAAACTGGTTCGTATTGATATGTCAGAATATATGGAGAAGCATGCAGTTGCACGGCTAATTGGTGCCCCTCCTGGTTATGTTGGCTACGAAGAAGGTGGACAATTAACCGAGGCGGTGCGCAAACATCCATACAGCGTTATCCTTTTTGATGAGATCGAAAAAGCACATCCCGATGTATTTAATTTATTTTTACAAATTTTGGACGAGGGGCATTTAACCGATTCGCAAGGCCGTACCGTTTCGTTTAAAAATTGTATTCTTATTATGACGTCAAATTTGGGTTCGGATCTTATTTTGGCCGCTGGCGATATTACGCCTGCGGTTCGCACCGAGATTGAAAAATTATTGCTCCGTAGTTTTCGCCCTGAGTTTTTGAATCGCATTGATGAAACAGTCTTTTTCCGTTCTTTATTAGCTGCTGACATTGCCGATATAGTTAAGGTTCAAATTGATTTGGTAAAAGTGCGATTGA
>CAZLQB010000072.1:0-5867 GCA_964561585.1 uncultured Pseudomonadota bacterium | reverse complement strand
TATTAGCTTTCTTGGTGCACCATCAGGCTTAGTTTTATCAAAAATAATACCGCCGTTTTTTTATCAGAACGGTTATAACATAGCCGCCAAAGGTCCATTGCAGATAACACAAAAAAGAACTCAGAGCATATTTGCGGTATTAGCCTTACATCTTGCCCAATATCAAAAAAGCTATTGACCATCAACGTTTTTCCGCGGGAAAATTCGTCCGCATTTTGTAGAAACATGTCGCGTAACGACGCCATGCGCTTGCAAAACTTAGGAATTTTTTCAACGAAGGGCACGCAATGGTGCTTAACATAATATTTATTTATCAGACCGCATTGCATAAGCGCCGCTGATTGATAAATTTTGTTACCCACACTTTTCTGAGTTCCAATAATCAAGCTTGCGTCGTCAGGAATAACGCTTGCCCATAAAGCTACTTGTTTTGGGTGCTTGTTGAGGGAGAATTGATAAAAACTCTCTGGTGCAACAATAATCAATGGCTTGGCTGTTTTTATATGAAAAAAGATGGATCCCGGATCACGTCCGGGATGACAAAGAAAGGGCTGGTGTACCGTTGCCAGCTTATGATATACCCGTTGCCCAACGGCCACCGCATTATTCTGCTCACCTTTGAGCGGGGATAAATATACAAGGCGAATATCACCAGGAGTTAATGGTGTCATGGCAAAAGCCCCACCAAACATTATCCACCTTACTAATACACCAAATTTGGCAACGAGCCATAAAAAAGGCCGATATTCGGCCAATGGAATTAATGGATTGAGAAATGGGTAGCCCTCGAGGCGGCCAAAAATGCAGAGGCTGAAATTTTCGATAAAATAATAATAAACCCCTGTTATAAAAATAAGCCAAGCAAATCTAAATCGCTTGGCTGAGGCTAACCCTACCAACCAAACCCACACCCCGCTCGTTAATGAAAAATAACAAACAATAAGTGCATACCCCAAAATTGCCAATGATAATGGAGCTTGCGACTTGGTTCCCAACAAAACCAGTAACCAAATAAAGTGTGGACCGAAAACAAGTAGGCCCCAACTAAAACCTTTAAGTAGGCCGTTTCCAGCCTTCGCCCTGATGTGGCTATGGCGGACGGGCCCTCCTACCCCTCCCTGCAGAAATCTAAACAGATTGACCAAGAACAGCAAAACAAGAAAGCCAAAATTTGATGGCCAAAAAAGGCGAGATTGAAAAATGCGGCCGAAATAATAATGTTATACCACATACATTAACCCTTTTTTTAAAAACATTTAGAGGGATTAATGTACCGCAAGGATAACGTAAATTCTATTGTTTTTTATTTAATGAAATGCAACATGATGAACCATAAAGCGTGGCGCTCCATCAATAGTTTCACGCTCCACCAGGCATCGATGGCACGCGCCGACCTTGCCGTCGACCATAACCGTTACGGTTACACGAACAATAGATGCTTGATCATTGCCTGGCACCTGGTCGACAAGCAATGTGCATTTACCTTCTTGCCCCAAGCCAAAAGCAATCACCCCGCCATCAATAATCATCGGTTCTTTGGTTTTTTTTTGCTGAGAAATAATCTGATCGAATGACTTTTTTGCCCAAGCAACAGCATAATTGCGTACAACTTCGGTTGCATAAAATCTCGTTATATACCGTTGCCGCACAAGGCCAAGGTCGCCGGTCCATCCAGCCGCCTGCCACCAACAGGTTAACAGTAACGTCAGCCCGGTCATAACGGTCATTACCATAAGTAATGCTGATGCTTGAGCCCGCTTCATAATAGCACCTTATTCCGTAAAGCAACGGTCATCACAAATTCCTTTTCACCCTCGGCGCGTTTAATTTGCATGGTTACCATTACTGCGGCAACCGCACCACGAGGTGCCGATGCGCGTTGGTCCAATATTGGTTGTAGCGATATTTTTGTCACCTGTGGATTAACCAAAGAAATTGAGCACTCGCTCCATGTCCCGGTGGCCGGCAAATATACGCCCTCACGGCGCTTTAATCCTTTATCGTCAACATTATAACCAACCCATAATTCGATTGGTTTTCCATCGCTCGTCATCGTTAATTGCTTAAAGGTGTTCCTAGGCATACCCCAATCGGTCAACCACGGACTGGCTATTTGTAGGTCGCGGCGCACCAAATCAGAAGTCACCACCGACCGAATAAAGCATTGTTGCGCGCTCGCCCGCTCAAGCATAAAACGATACGTTCTCGCCGCAAAGCCAAAAACCAATAAGCTTAGTCCAGCAAGTAATGCCAAATAAATCATTAATTCTATAAGCGTAAATGCTAACGCCTGTTTGTTGCGGGCCGTTCCCTCCCGCACCTCCCCTGAAAATAGACAATTACTCACCCGGTCACCTGCACTTTTATTTTCTTGTCGCCACCCAATTGAGCAGTTGCCGTTACCTTATAAATAGCCGGACATTCGTCATCGCTTAGCTGGCCAACCAATCCTGGAATGGATACCCAACCCAGAGATTTGCTCATTTTTTGTACCTGAATACTTTGATTATCGGGAGCCATTACCCCAGCGCTTACATGTTCAAGAATATCGCTCACGGCCACAAGCGCCTCATGCCGACGGCGCTGTTCAATATCGGTATTAATCCAAACATTAATAAACCAGGCGGCGGCGCTGACCATAACCACAAAGATAAAAAAGGCAACAAGCACCTCGATCAACAAAAAACCAGGCGAACTTCTTAAATATTTGACTCTCGTTTTCGTACCTTTCTACAATGGAAATATTAATTAACATCGGTACAACTATAACCCAAAAAAAGGATACGAGGAGATAATGAATAAAAAGATGAAGTACTTATGCCGGTTTCTACTGGCTTTTGGCTGCTTAACCATAAGCACCAAAATCACCGCCACCGAAAATATGTTTGACGACCTGTTTAAGGGATTTGATTTTGACGCGTTCCTAAAAGACATGGAGAAAGCTTACGACGAAGATGCTGAACATAAAACCTTTGGCCCAGCGGCACCAAAAACAGGTGCGAAAGCGCTTGATTCAATAGACGCACCAATCACCTCCAAAACACCTGTAAAAACAACAAAATCAATAGAAGAACTCTTCCTTTCGCCAATTACCCAAAAAATTCAGGAAAAAGGAAAGCCAGCCAAAACAACTATCTCGCGCGAATCTCGTGACGCCTTTAAAGAAGTCATGCACGAATTTATTACCCTTCTCAACGCAGTCACCACAAAAATAGAAGATTCACGTATATTCTCCATGCCATTCAAAGAGCAGTTTTTGCAATATAACGACGCGATCGACAAAATAGCAATTACCTATGGAACCCTAGTCAACAAAAAAATGTATGCCTTGATTATGCCGTTCAAACAAGAACAGGAGCCCATTGGACCACAAAAGACCGGTTATAAGGCAAAAACAGTTATCCCGCAGGAGGCTGAAAATTTACGCCAAAATATTCTTGATGCCATAAAAGAACTGCGCAAAATCAATAAAGAGCTTACCGCCGCACTAAAAGACGAAGAAACAGATTTTGATGAACCGATCTTAAAAGCACTTTCTAAAAAACCGCGAACAAAGATTACCCTCACCCATACGCCAATTTCAAAATCGGCCGCAAGAAACCGCCGCGGTTCACATGATAAAAAACAGCACACCCAACCGGCTAAAAAAAAGGCTAAAAAAGATTCGGTGAAAAAAGTTAATAAGACTCTACCCGTGGAGGCGTTATGAACATTAAAGCCCTTGCAAAAATCACCGTTATTACAGCGCTTTGCCTTTGCTCACCATGCCGCGCCGACGACCTTGATGATTTATTAAAGCAACTCGAAGACGCCGAGCGCAAACCGGCAGCCAAAAAAGCCCCAATCCAACAAACTGAAAAAACATCCCGTATTGAACAAGAAACCGACGTTGCAACACCCATAAAGCCATCAACAACATCCCAGCGCCCCCTTGCGTACACGCCACCACAACCCCCTAGGGCAGGAGATCAACGCGAGCAGCGCATAGTAGACTTTTTTCAAACAAAAATCTCACCAATCGCTGAAAGCATGTATAAACTTGTCGAAAGTGACGAAACGCAAAAACTGGTAGAAACGGCAAAGAAAAAACGCCTTGAACGTGAAAAAGCCGTAGCCGCAAAAATAGGCAAAGGACCTGGCGCACGACCTCGGTACACAACCGTTGGCGGCCAAAGCGGCCGCGGTGGTTATGGAGGCCCTAGCAAAGGATTTGACCATGGCAGCAGTGGCTGGGGAAAAGGTGGATGGAACCCTCCAACACAAGCGCCTTCAAACACAACCCCAACAAACAAAACCGAACCCGATAAAAACTTAGGGCTCTCAACACCAGAAAGCCACAGCAACAAAAACAAAGAACCATACTATGGCTCAACAAAAATGAAAAAAGAAAAAGACCACGACTTTGCCATCGAAAAACAGCAAATCATCAACAAATCCAAGCAAATCCAAAAAACCCTTACATCGTGGATTGACCAACTAAATAGAGCGCCAGATAAACAACCGATTTTTCAAAAAATGGCCGATACTCACGTTATAGACAAGCTTAACGAAATGTTTACTTCGCGCGCAAACAAGCTAACCGACGATTGCAAACTCCCTGAAGATGAAATAAAAAAAATAAATGAAGAAATTTTGCGGGATGAAAAAGGCCTATGGAAACAGTTATTTAAACATGACACAAACTACGCACATTACCTCAAAGCACAAATAATAAAAGATAATCTTAATCCCCTTATTTCAAGACTCACCCAAGAAAACATGGATGATCTGCCTTTAAATCGCTCCGAAACAAATTCCGAGTCCTCCGGCAGTGCCACAACGGAAAGCAATGCCGATATGAGCAAAACGGACGATAAAACGTCCAAAGCGACAAAAAGTAAAACACAATATGGCGAAACGCTATCATCAACCGAAATCAAAAAACGCACTAACACCAGACATAGAAATTTTACAGCATCAGAACACACAGAAATCCAAAAACTACAGCAAGACATTGCATCTCTCGCAGGCGCAAGGCCTAGCCCTGAACAACTGCTTGTAGCTGGTCGCCTATTAAACCAAAACAAATCCTTATCCACCCCAACAGCCGAACCAATTGCAGAATCTGCACTAAAAGCAGAGCTTGAAGCCATCAAGCCCGATTTTACCGAAGAAGCATATAAAAAATTGAGGCCAACGGTAGAAATTTTCTTCAATTTATCCAACTGAAAATAAAGAGAGGCTGGTGAAATGCCGGCCTCTCCTCTATTTTTCCCCAACTCTTGCGAAATCAAAAGCACAATTGCTACACTAAAATTAAGAAGTCGTGAAAGGAAGGGAGAAATGAGGCATATGAAGCATACTCATCCACAACATAAAGCATTTATCAAGATATTGGTCCTTAAGGTTATGTTCCTTATCGGCCTAATCTTTTTTGTTTTCACGCTGGCGAAGACGTTTAAGGTCTAGCGGCGCTTATCAAGATTTTTATACGGGGCGATGAAAGCATGTAATGTTTACGTCGCCCTTCTTGTGTGCCCAATGAGCCGACAAACACTCGCTTACAATACTCAATAATTGGCCTTCGAAAAAACTTTTAGATGTTTTGCGACAATCTAATTGACAAATTGAATTTGAGGCATGTAAAATAAATATAACAATAAGCATATTGGTTTCTAAGAAAAATCTTAAAGGGAAGGGTAGTTATGAAGTCATCACAAATTCTATTACAAAGCTTGCTGTTCATAGCTATTATTGGATTTTCTGTTAATCTTCAAACAAAAGCACCCACAACAGCTAATGCCCCCATAAAGGGCAAAAATACCGAGCAATCAAAACAAATAAAAAAACAGGCAATCTCAAAAATTAGTAGCAAAGCCGCACTAAAT
>CAZLQB010000071.1:746-5925 GCA_964561585.1 uncultured Pseudomonadota bacterium | reverse complement strand
CGTTAAGCGCTAATTGACGTTCAGCTTCAGCGCGGCTTTCTTTTTTATTGCGACGCACATCTTTTTTATGCGTTTTTTTGCTACCGAGATCGGTAACACGCTGCTCGCGTGCTTGTTTCTTTTCTTCTTTTTTGAGCATATCTCGATGCTTACGTTCTTCTTTTTTGGCTTTGGTTTCATCGCTGGCTTTTTTGGAAAACCAACTCGCCGCGGATACCGATCCGCCACCAAGAAGAGCTAATAAACACAACGTTAAAACTACTCTTTTCATCGTTACGATCCTTTAGTTAAAGGTATTTAGTTTTTCATTAATGTTATAAGTTCTTTTGCCGTTTTGCTGGCGCTATCAGTCAAAAGAGCCGCTTTTGTTGGTGCAAAAGTACCAGAAACATCATTAACCCCAGTTGTTTTCTTGTCTGGGAAGTAAACAGAACCAGCGCCACCCATGCGAGCTTGTGACGCAACCCATTCAAATGTAAGCTCATCATCAGTACCAAATTCAGATGTAAGATTATTCCATGAATAACCGTTTATAGGGGCTTTTCTGTTTGCAGCAAAAGAGAATCTACCCGTTGGCTTAATAAACAAAACACCGTTATAACCAAAGGAAACTTTTCTGATTCTGCCTGGATATAATAGAGCTCTATGTGTTATATCACCGGCTACGTAGCCCTTGGTATTGGTATTAACATCAAACAATGAGTTATTACCAACCGTCAAACCACCACCCTGCTCAAACAAAAGACTTGCCGTTGCGTTTTGAATACCAATACGGGCCTTAAAGGTCCAATCACTGCCCAATGAAATTGCAAGTGCCGCCGGCAAATCAAGACGAATTTCGCCGTTGTTTGTTACCGCAATTTCAAAATCGTCCAACTTATAAAATGATGCTGCGGCAATTGCTGTATAGCTTGGATCGTGCTGAGCATCAACCGGAGCTACATATGTTTGAGGGGCACCGATATTTAAGTTACAAACGGTCGAAGGTGCAATCATGCCACCATTATTAATTGCAATCTTGCCGAATCCTGCAAAGTTAACATTTGCTTTGCTGGTAAAATCAAGCACTGCACCGTCGGTCAAAATCAAGGTAGGTCTGTTTGTAGCCGATCCAATTCTATATTGAGTCGCATCCTTGTCGCCTCTAAAATAGAGCAAGCTACCATCAGACATAATCACTTTACCCGTTCCCTTGAAGCGCAAAATCGCTCTGTCTTCAAGTTCAAGTAAACAATTGGTATCCAACACAACGGTTGGGGTTCCGCTACCATCGTCAACAAAAACAAAGGTCAATTCAGAACCTTCACCCATGAATAGGTTGCTCTTAATCGTAAACCTTTGACGAACATGGATCTCATTACCAAGACCACGAACGTTAATAAGTTGCGAATCTACTCTTGCGGCAGCTCGATAAAGCGTCATATCGGTATTGTCTAAATAGACCTTATTATTATCTTCGAGAACCAAATTGAATGGCGCATGATCAGATGGACTAGCATCCGATCCACTAAAGGTCGTAAATTCATCTAATTCAGAACCTTCATATGCCAAATTTCCTGCAAATGGCAACTTAAGATCTTCATAAACGCTTACACTGGTTGCACGATCAAACAAAACGGGAACGCTCAGCGATCTTGTTGCAAGCAAAATCTCATCATCTTCTGTTACAGCTTTTGTTGCTTTTTTGTCAGCATCTTCTAACGCCTTGAGCTGAGCAACTTCTTCGGCAAGCTCAAGCTCGCGAAGTCTCGCAATCCCTTTTGCATGATATTGTTTTCGTGCGCTTATATGTTTTCTTGTGTTCTTATGAAGCAAACGCACACCCGTTGTGTCAATGCCACCATAAAGAATTGAGCTTGTTCCACCAATCAATACATTGACCGAATTTTGCTGGAGTGGATTAGCAAGCAACTGTAAATTTGTATAAAGCAATTCGGCGCCCGTATCAATTAGGAACGCATCGGCAGCACTAATCTCAACGGTAACTTTATCATTAACAAACAACAATCTCGCTATTCCGTCAGCTGTTACAGGATCTGTATCTTCATTAATTGGGGAGTAAAGGGAAATACCTGTACCCGACAACGTAATATGAGGATAATCATCTTTAATGCCGGTTGGTCTTCTTGAGGCAAATTCAGCAATATCAAAGCGGACCATTAATTCATTTAATGGCTTGCTGCCATAAAATATGGCGCCGCCAAAATTGATACCATCCTTCATAAGAACAAGAAGGTTACCCGTACCTTCAACAAAGATATCAATCGATGTCTTTGGTTTTTCGGTCGTGCTTGCGGTATCTTTCAATTTGCCACTAATAAGCAACGTTGAACCACCAAGCAAGTCAATTTCAGGATATTCAACGGTCGCATCAGCATCAACACCAGGTGTTAAAACACTGGCATCAAGGCCTTCGCAAGAAATATTTTCAAAGCTTATGATATTATCGCCCATCTGAATTGGACGCTGCAAATATTTTTTCGAAACCGTTGACGCAGGTTGAACAAAAGTCAACTTACGCACACTCTTTAAACCACGAACTAATAAAGTATTAGCCGATAATGCTCCATCCATAACTCTCAGCAATGCTGCAATACCCGTACCGGTTGTATTTGAGGTAAATGTTACGTCGTCAACTAATTCGAGCGTTACATTTTCACCAAATCTAATATGTGAATTTAGGCCGAAGGTAAATGTATTTGACCGAATATTGGTAAGCACTATATTTTGTAGTGTGACCGTTTTTCCGGCTCCTACATTAAACTGTTCGCCTTCGGTAAATGTGAGGGTTGACCCATCGGCATCAATGGTCAAATTACCATTAATCGTAATTGCTCGGTTAGGCTCAATGGTGAAGTTGCGCTTTAAATTGATACTGGAGGTCAAGCTGCCACCGATCGCAGCTTGTTCTGCTGGCTCAAGCGATGACTGTGCAACCGTTTTTTTAATCAAAGCATCGCCATTTAGCGTCAGTAACCCAGCCGAAACGGCCGCTACTGAATTAGCTTCGTTAAATCCATTGGCATCATATATATCATAGGCTGTTGCGCCAACGGTAAAGCGTAAATATCCAATAGCTGGATATGTAATTCTACCAAGAGGTTCAATCCAAAGAACGGTATCATTGACCGTCAATTTGCCGTTAGTCGTAAAATTCAATATATGATTCTTAAGAACAATCGTTGATTGTCCATCAATAATCACTTTGCCACTAGCAATCTCAAGATCGGTATCAATGGCCAATGTAACATTGGACAAATGCAACTCAGATGTTGCGCTACCAAAATTGATCCTACCTTCACCAGTACCAAGACCTTGAATAACAATGTCTTCTAAATATAATTTTTGTCCTGCTGCAATGGTTATTTGGCCACCAGCTGACAAATCAAGAATTTCACCGTTGCCATTAATACGTGATGTGCTTGGAAATGTCCAATGCCCTGAAGCGCCAAGAGCTGTATAACCTGATAAATATACGCTCGTTGCATTACCCAATGTCAAAGCGGTATTCCAGGCAGAAGAATAATAACCACCAAGCGTTAACTGGCGGTTATTAAGATCTACCGTGCCGGGACCAACGATTTGGACGTTATCAACCAAAGCAAGATCGTTATCAAGGACCAATAAGCCCGAATTTAATGTAATGTTTTTATTCAATGCATTATGAATCGCAAGGGTCAATTCTGCCGATTCATTAAATGCAATTGCGCTTGAAAACAAGGGTTGGCCCTCCAAACGATTACCTGTCGAATCGACGGTAACCGCAGGAACAACCGTTCCTGGTTCAAACTTGAAAACGCTATCACCAGTCATTTCAAGTACGCTTGATGATGGCGAATAATTTCCCGTAATTGATGATTCAGAACCAGAATGCTCCAAAATACCGCCATCAAATTCAATATCTCGTCCTGCAACGGTTGATAATGATGACTGCGCAAGCGTTCCGTCAACAGTTAATCCTGACGAGCTTATATAAAGCTTTGCATTGTCCGAAACCTTTAGCGTTGACTGCCTGCTGCCAAAATTAATGTTGGCATAAAGACCCGATGTTGCTGTGCCTAGAAGAAAAAACCCTAAACAGAGTATCTTCGAAAAATGTGTTCTCTTCATTCCTATCTCCTCCTTACTATTCCTTTCGTTTATTGTTATGGTTACAACGCATAACAATTGACCTTGTTAAAACTCCTTCCTTTTGAAAAACTCAGTTCTAAGTTTCGAGTGTAGTACCCTATTGCTTCTTTGTAAAGATTTTTGCTTTTCCACTAACTAAACCTGCGCGATTTGAGCTCTCAGCCACCACATCCATCACCAAGCTCCCTCAAAAACGTTGGTCGTTACATCGACCGCTTTTCTAAGCATGCAAATAATGTAAAAAAAAAAATCCTAAAACATCAAGATTTAAGTTAAAAATATAAAAAATCAACCAGCCCCGCCGCCACCTTCGCCCCACAGCCTAAGCTTTTTTCTTATATGACACAAAAGACATTTGCACGATCTCCTTATGAAAAGTTCTATTGCAAAAAAAATCTCTGGCGGCTTTTTAATTGTCCAAATTTTGTAATAAATAATAAATAGATTGGTAAATAATGAATTACTATAAAAAAATCGTCGAACCAAATGCAAGTTTTTTCAGAAAAACTTATACATATAATAAAAAAGGCCCGATGGAACTGAATTCCATCGGGCCTTTTTTATTATAAATCTATTACACCCATTCAAGGCGTGCAATTAATGCCGTATCACTTGGACGACGACCAAGATTGATGACTCGAGTGTAACCACCCGGTCTGCCTACATATTTAGGCGCAATTTCCTTGATCATTTTTTTGACCATTGCCTCATCGTAAGGCAACAATTGTTTAATACGTCTGATGGTATTAAAATCATACCCGACACGAGCAATTGTTACTATTTTTTCGACAAGTCTTTGTACTTCTTTTGTACGAGCCTTTGTTGTTTGCAAAACACCAAATCGAATAAAATGAATAATCTGATTGCGCAATAGGGCTTTTCTATGACCCGACTTTAAATTTAATTTTTGTCTACCGTTCTGATGTTTCATGGTTCAAATTACCCTCTTGCTCTTTGATTGCTTTTTTAAGATCCAACTCTTTGATATTCATGCCAAGGTGCAAGCCAAATGCGGCTAAAATTTCCTTGACTTCACGTAATGATTTAC
>CAZLQB010000071.1:0-736 GCA_964561585.1 uncultured Pseudomonadota bacterium | reverse complement strand
ATTTTAAGAACATCTTCTTCTGTAAGATTTACCAAGTCGATAACACGCTTGATGCCTGCACCAATCAAACAATTATGAGCTCTCACTGAAAACTCAAGTTCATCGATAGGCTTCAAGAATAATTCGACAGGTAATCCCTTGGTAGGTCCTTCAAAATCAGACCCGCTTTTTTTCTCGCTTTTTTCGTCGGCACCTTGTGAAATCTCATTAAATGGAATTTCTGTTGCCTGCAAGAAATGCTCAAATTGGGTTCGTAATACAGAGGTTCCGTAGTGCACAACGTCTTGAGGCGCAATTGCACCATTGGTTGTAACGCTCAAAATCAATTTATCGTAATCGATTTCTTGCCCAACACGTGTTTTTTCAACATGATATTCAACACGTTTGACGGGCGAAAACATCGCGTCCAAATAAATACGATTATCGGCCTGTAACGATGAACCATGTGGCCACTGTGCCGCAACATATCCACGACCAGACTCGACGAAAAATTCAATGTCCAAATCGCCATCTGCTGCCAAATGTGCAAGAACGTGATCAGTGTTAATCACGGACAAATGCTCATCGGTTTGGATGTCGGCAACTTTTACAACGCTCGCACCCTTGACAGAAAGATGCATTTTACCTGGCAAGCCGGTCTCATTTTTGACCACAATTTGCTTAATGTTTAAAATCAAATGAAGCGTATCTTCAATAACACCTTTTATGGATGAGAATTCGTTATTTACGCCTTTGA
>CAZLQB010000070.1:0-5961 GCA_964561585.1 uncultured Pseudomonadota bacterium | reverse complement strand
TTGTTTGATATTTGACACTCGACGTGCCATCCAAACTCGCGGCGCTCGCAGCCCCCGAAATAATCATGAAAATCATGGCCGATAAAAAACTCGTAAACTTCTTCATTCCTGCCTCTCCTATGATAAAAACACCCTACCTTAACCAAACAGCTCGCCAGCTAGAGCTGGCGAGCCGCAACTTTTTTTAACTTTATGAGCATCACATTATCAAGCCCATAATGATTAAGTCATTGTTTTTAAAAAAAAGGGGGAAAAGGCCGTTGTTTGTGGCCTTTTTTGATTGTTACGTATCGCCCCGATGGGGCTTGGATATTTTTTGGATAACGTTCCCAGGGTTGCGGCAAAAGCCCTTACCCTGGGCTAAGTACCTGCACCCCGACGGGGTGCCTATAATAATCAAAAAAACAATGCTCATGGGTTGGTTGACTTCAATTGGGGTGCCAAATTAAAGACCCCATCGGGGTCAAGGTTACGAGCCTCGGGTGAGCTTTGCGTAACCCGGGGAATAAAATCAATAACGCTCTTCAACATTTTCTCAGCCGATTGCTGACAATGATAAGCAACAGGCGAAAAAAGCTCATTCTTCAAAAGAATCTTTGCCGATAGCAAATCTTCTTTTGCTATTCGTACCCATTCCTCAGGCCCGTGCATAAAGCACCTCCCCATCATTCTCCACTACTCAATAATCTTTCCCTCATGCACCAAGGCATGATTTTTTCTGCCCACATAAATAGCAACGGCTATCCAAAAACCAACAAGGCCAAGTGATATAAGTGAGCCAAATATCAGAAGGCTCGACATCACCGGGAATAATGCATTCACGCCAGAACCGAGGCCCTTGGTAAAACGATTACCAAAAACATCAATCCAACTTTTTGCCTTAAACTTGATATCTCTGCTGGTTGGGATATATAAAATTTCTTTGGTCGGGTTATTGAGCGCATAACTCAGCCCCTTGATAACGGCCAAGCCAATAGCAACACCCCATAACCCATAAAAAACCCACATTAAACACACCGAACAAGCAACGATTAATGGATAGGCAACAAGACAAAAACGCAGCCCAAAATTTCTCAAAAAAAAGCTTGTTCCTAAAATGGTAAAGGCGAGCGACAATGAATTGACCATGACGCCGAACAATGCCTCAAATTCGGTTACTCCCGAAGCAGAATGGTACGTAAGATTTTCAAGCGTATTTAATTGGTACTCAAAAATAACACTAATAACTTCATAAACGGTGGCAACAACAAAAATCCCCATCACGTACGGTTTGGTTAATAGCAAGCGCAACCCAGCAATAAGCCCCGTTGACGGTTCTTTATGTTCATTGATCACCGATGGGCCTGCATACCGATTAACAAAAATCTTAATAAGGACCGGTATCAAAAAAATACCCAGTGCCGCAACAACCAAAAGCCATGAAAGCCCTATTTTTGAAGCCTTTGTACCGGCCAAACAGCCAAGCATTGAACCAAGCTGTGCCCCAAACAAAATGATCGGGTACCCCCGTTTTGCCGAAACGGTATCCATTGAGCTGGCAACAAATGACCAAAAAAGTGTGCACGAAAGCATAGCAAAGCTCTCGATTGCCAAAAACACAAGCCAACCAAATATGCGATATTTACTGACAATGGGATTGGCTATACCAATCGTTGGATGGTTAAGAAAATAAGCAATGGCCAAAATAACAAATCCATAGGTAATGGTGAACACGTACAAAAGCTTATGCTTTTCCATCACGTCGACCAATTTTGCATACAACATGACCATAAAAAACATGGCCATCATGGTGATCAGCGTGGCATACGGCAGCCCAGCGCTTCCAACAACCTTCATAAAGATAGCGTTTTTCATGGTGCGCATGGTCCAATAAGCACCAATAATGAGGAAAAAAGCACCGGCAAGAAGGCCAAACTTGCCCATATCTTCTCTCGTCAAATCACCCCACAACGTACGAATAATAGCGTTACTCATAATCTCCGTTCCCTTTTTTGATAGCTAGAAAAACAATCTATTCTTAACCTTTTCCCCATTATGCATCAACTTTAATAAAAAAAAACGTAATAATCCAAGATCATATTATCGGTCATCACGAAGTCGCTTTCATGAGCATCGACGCATCTTGGTCATTGATCACCGTTTCATGGTCAATGAGATATTTGATTTGGAATTGTGCCAGTTTTTCATCAAACGCTCCTGGCAACTTATAAGCAGCCTTATAAAGAAGCCCGAGGTAGGGAATTGCTAGCCGCTTGGCCACTCGTTCAACCGAGGCGATATTTCTTCGGTTATTATCTATAAAAATAATGCGCGCCGGCCACCACGAATTTTTTTCAAGAAATGCCCATAATGTTTCACCTTTATCACAACACGAAGCAAACAAAACGCCGTCTTTATATAAAGGATGACGGTGCTTATAAGCTAATTGGCAAAATTCTTGGCTTTTTACCGTAGGAAATGCAGCAGAAAAATCAAAGCCAAATTTTTTGAGTTCTTGTAAACGACAATCTTCAAGGTGAGGAATTAACCGATATTTACCGGCCAAACAAGCGGTTAGCGCAATAACCTTTACCGACCTTTGTTGTAAAGCCCTAATCAAATCAGGCGTTCGAGCATCAACCAATATACGTTCACGATCGAGTATCGCCTTGCTACGAATTCGATCTTGATGTTTTTTTGAAAGTTTTTTGAAGTTGCTTCGCAATGCACGCCGCTGCTGCTTTGTTCCTCGGTGGAAAGTCCCGGCTCCGGTCAAAAGTACTTTATCAATATCAAAAACGACTAAATCGTTTTCATCAAGATTTTCAACCTCATCCCTCAGCATCGCAAGCGTATCGACGGTATATACTCTGCTCTCGCTCGACCAGCAATGAACACCCCACCAAATCCCGCCCATAATCACCATACATGAAAAAATTATGCCCCAAGTCCCTCGCCCCAACATCCCCCCTCCTTTGCTCTATACCGCATTATTACCTATTTTAATCCTTTACGATTGCCTCATTTTTTGCAAGAATTTACCAAAACCGGATATATTTGGCCGAACGTAACAATAAAGAAGTATTCGTCATGAAAACAACAAGAGTTATCGACCTTTCACACCGTCTTACCGCAACAACACCAACGCACCCTTACGATAACCCCGCATCACTCAAACAAATTCGCACATTGCACAATGACCACTATAACGATTATCAAATTACCGCCAACATGCATATTGGCACGCATATTGACGGCCCGGCCCATTTACTAGAAACCTCAACGTTGCTGTCACGGTTTCCCGCGAGCCATTTTATACGGCCAGGAATTTTGATTGATGCTCGGGGAAAAAACATCGATGCACCGCTACTTGAAAACATCGTCATAAAGCCAGACGATATTGTTTTGGTGCTGACCGGGCACAGCAAAAAATTTGGAACGCCTGAATACTTTACCGATCATCCAATAATTACGCCTGAATTTGCACAAGCGCTTATTGCACGCAAAATAAACATGATAGGAATTGATTTGCCATCGCCAGACAAACATCCATTTACTATCCATAAAATGTTATTAGAGCGCAACATTCTCATCATCGAAAATCTTACGAACTTAGAAAATTTAGTTGAAATTCCCCACTTTACAATCGCCGCACTTCCGCTTAAGATTGAAGCTGATTCTGCGCCCGCGCGCGTTATTGCTTTTTATTAGTTTTAAAAAAGGAAAAAAGGGAGTAATAAAAATGAATATCATTAAGCAATTACCGCTTATTGCAGCTTGCGTCGTCATCGGGTCTATCGCATTTATCTACATTAAAAAACCTGTTTGCATTTTCAAGTATTTTAAAAAACGTGTTGTATACCTTACCATTGATGATGCCCCATCCACAGACACTAAAAACAAAGTCGACTACCTGGCCGCACAAAACATTCCAGCAATTTTCTTCTGCACGGGAGAACGCATGGAAAAATATCCTGAAGCGGTTATTTACGCGATCCAAAAGGGTTTTATCATTGGTAACCACACGTATTCACATCAACGCGCATCAGAATTAGGCTTCCGTAAAACAAGTGAAGAAATATTAAAAACAGAAAAAATCATCAAAGATTTGTATGAAAAAGCTGGTGTTGTACGCCCTATCAAAACCATACGATTCCCATATAACGACAAAGGAAATCGCACCGACTTCTTTAATCAACCAAAAAATAATATGCACGAAATCATCACCGCTCACAACCTCCAACTTTTTCTCAAACGCCGTGGTTTTGTAAAACCGGCATTTGAAAACATAAGCTACAACTATTACACCAAACAAAAACTCGACAAAGATATTGACGTTGCATGGACCTTTGAATCACGCGATTATGCCCTACGAACACCTGAACGTCAAAATGAGTACAAGCTTTTCTCAGTAGAAGACCTCCTTAAAAGAATGGATGAAAATGATCCAGAACAGGGATTAGGCCTTAATCATTCGTTATCAAACGAAATTGTTCTCATGCATGATTTTGACAATTTAACAGAACTGTTTCAGCCAATAATTGAAAAACTCAAAAGCAAGGACTTTGTATTTGCTTTGCCTGACATGGAAAAACCAAAAACAACATCACGACTCCACAGCGCCGCTTACCTTAAAACTTGATCGGATATGGGATATTTTTCCCACCCTTTAAAATCAAAATGCCACCACTCCGAAGAACAGCCCTTAAACCCATGTTTTTCCATAACTAATTCAAGGAGTTTGCAGTTTTTCTTCACCTTTTTTGACGTCATTTTATCATAATCTCGATGCGCTTTTTCGGAAAAATCATCAAAATCGGAAGGCATCTCGAGTTCGTCGCCAGTTTTCAATCCAATTAATGTTAGGTCAACCGCGGCGCCTCGATTATGTTTTGACCCTTTTTCTGGGTTGGCTACATATTTTTCTCGTTCTGCGGGATCTGGAAATTTATCGCTCACAACATCCCAAAATGTTTTTTGGACCGATAATGGCCGATACCCATCAAATATCTTTACCCCAAATCCCAAGTGCTCCAGCTCGGCCTGCACTTTCCCTAAGGCTATCGCCGCCTCTTTTTGCAAGAAGCATTTTGCCGAAGGATACACAATTGTGCCAGTAAAATTATTCTTGGTTGCATATCTAATATCTAAGCGAATGTGCGAATTAACCTTCACAACTTCAATAAGATCAGCCAAAAGACTTTGCCCAAGCAAAAGCGCGCCGACAAGAACATACATCATGTTAATTTTGAAAAAACGAATAGCCATCTTTTTTTACTCCTTATGCGTACAAAAAGCACCACCGTAAAACGTTTCAAGAAAATAACAAATTAAGCACAGCACCACAAGGGCGAGTATCAAATTTTGACGACATAACACAGATTCTGTGCTAGAGTAGTGCGAAGTTAAATAATCATAAAACCGCCGAAAGGGTTCATAAATGGCACAAGCAAAACATGGGGATACAGTTCAAATCCATTACACCGGCAAGCTCGATGATGGATTTGTTTTTGACACATCACTTGAACGCGAACCGCTTGAGTTCAAAATCGGTGCTGGCTTTGTTCTTGAAGGATTTGAACAAGCTGTTATTGGCATGGATCTCGGCGAATCAAAAACCTTCACCTTATCTGCCGATAATGGCTATGGTCCTTATCGCGAAGAAATGGTTATGGTTGTACCAAAATCACAATTCCCTCCCCATCTCACCCCAGAAATCGGGCAACAAATTCAGATTAATGACAAACAATTGCCACAACCAATGGTTGTCGTGATTACCGATATTTCTGACGATGGAATAACCTTAGACGCAAACCACCCGTTGGCTGGAAAAGACTTAACCTTTGAAATAAAAATTGTCACGATTAGCGAATAAACACTGCCTCGTCTTTTTTACTTCACAACTTTTACAAAGTCGTCTAGACTACTGATATAAACATACATAATTCACACATTCATGGCGGGCCCATAGCTCAGTTGGTT
>CAZLQB010000069.1:0-6027 GCA_964561585.1 uncultured Pseudomonadota bacterium | reverse complement strand
CGGTATCGCCAACACAGTCACCAACGTTATCGGCAATAACGGCTGGGTTGCGGGGATCGTCTTCTGGAATACCCATTTCAACTTTACCAACAAGGTCCGCACCAACGTCGGCCGACTTGGTATAAATACCGCCGCCAACACGGGCAAAAAATGCGATTGAGCTAGCACCAAAACCAAAACAGGTTATGATCTTGCCAAATTCATGGGCTTCATTTTGGCCAAAGAAATAAAATAAAAGGCCAACACCCAAAAGACCAAAGCTTGCAACAACAAAACCCATAACAGACCCGCCAAGCAATGCGGTCAAAAACGCAGAGCGTTCACCTTTATCACGGGCATCAATGGTTGTTGATTCGTTTGCACGGGTTGCCGCCTTCATGCCAATATAACCGGCAAGCATGGACGATAACGCACCTAATGCATAGGTAACGCCACACACAAAGTTAAAAACAAAATACAAAATGGTAAAAACAACGGCAATAACAACAGCCAAAACCGAATATTCTTTGTGCAAAAAGGTCATAGCGCCATTACGAATAAGCAATGCGATATGCGCCGACTTTACATCGGTATTTACACGCCCAACAACGCGAGAATAAATAATGGCGGTCAATAAAAGCCCCAAGGCACTAATGCCACCAAACATGAGTAAATAATGAAACAGCTCCATAAAACTCCTTAACGTTACGGATATTTGTGTTGTACAGTTCAAAATACAAGGACAATAATAAGAAAAAAGTGCAAATTTGTCCAAATTCATTGCATCAAACGGTAAAAAATTGCAAAATTTGGGGAGGTGCAGGAGGGAACGGCCTGCAATAAAATTAATAATTCCTAACCCAAGGATTGCCAATGGCCTTCATAATTAAGGGAATAATTATCTCCAGCAGCTCAACCAAACAGCTCATTGTCTATAATCCTGGGTTTATGGTCGTTAATGACCAAGGAAATATTCAGGAAGTAACAAAAAACAATCCGCGCGCCACTTATCCAACACACGCCTTTTTTGACCATAGTACCGACCTTATTATTCCGGGGCTTATTGATCTGCATAATCACCTCCCCCAATTTGCTTATGCTGGACTTGGTGACGGCCAACTCCTTGAATGGCTTAATAATTACACCTTTCCTCGCGAACAACAATTTGAAGATCCTCTTATCGCCCAAAAAGCCGCATCTCAATTTTTCTCATCACTCGCCGCCGTTGGCACCACAACCACCGTTACGTACGCAACGGTACACGAACAAGCAACCGACATCGCTTTTGCGGCAGCAGAAAAAAGTGGGTTACGTACCATTATGGGCAAAGTCATGATGGATCAAAATGCGCCGAAGAAGCTTCAAGAATCACCAACCGAATCACTTGCAGCAAGCGAACGCCTTATTAAAAAGTGGCACGGCAAAAACAACAAACTTTTCTATGCCATTACCCCTCGCTTTGCAATTACCTGCTCGGCAGAATTGCTCAAAAAATCGGCATCGCTTGCCAATACCTACGGCACCTATATTCAGACACACCTGGCTGAAAACACTAAAGAAGTTGCCATGGTCAAAAAGCTTTTTCCAAATAACAAAGATTATACCGATGTGTACCATAAAGCAGGCCTCCTTGGACCAAAAACACTTATGGCGCATAGCATTTACTTAAGTGATGAAGAAAAAAAACTTTTGCATGAAACACAAACTACCGTAATTCATTGTCCAACATCAAACCGTTTTCTTATGAGTGGTATTATGCCCGCACGAAACTATCTTGAGGCTGGTATGCGCATCGGGCTTGGTTCTGATGTTGCCGGCGGCTACAGCTTATCAATGCTGCATGAAATTCGCGAAAGCATTGAAAGCTCAAAAGCATTATCGGTATTTGACGCAACACACCCCGCGCCCATTACCCTCGAAGAAGGTTTTTATTTAGCAACGCTTGGAGGCGCCACCGCCCTTGGGCTTAATGCTACCATCGGCAGCCTCGAGGTAGGCAAGGCGGCAGACTTTGTTGTCCTCAACCCAAAAATTGCCGATCCTTATGTCTGGACCAATGAATATCATGAACCTCGAAACCTGCTTGCCAAATGTATTTATGCAACGCTTGGCAACCCGGTTCTTGCTGTTTATGTTCAGGGTTCGAAAATTACATCTACCTAAACACAAAAACCCTGACAGGAATTGAAATTTTTGTTGATTTTACTCAATTATTCTTGCATTCTCAAACTCAGATATCGAAACGACATGGAAAAACAGCACTCATACAAATCTTTATTTAAGAAAAAAATGGAGAAATCTCTCGCTTTTTGACCTTGAAACCAATTTGGGTCGCGCCCGCTTGGATAATCCAATGCGTGCACTTCCAACAAAAATAGAGTCACATTAGTTACATTGAATTATGGAATAAAATGAAAAGAAACAAAATTTTTATTGTCATTGGAATGTGTATGACCATGTTTAATCTTAATGCTATTTCGATTGGAAGCAAAGCACCAGACTTCTCGTTGCTAGACCAAGAGGCCAAAATGCGCACTCTGGGTGAATTTAATGGTAGGTTCGTTGTTCTCTATTTTTACCCAAAAGATAATACGCCTGGGTGCACAAAGCAAGCCTGCCAATTACGCAACAACTTTGATGATTTCAAAAAACAAAATATCGTCGTCCTTGGCATAAATTATGACACCCCAAAAACACATAAAATTTTTGCACTCAAGCATAATCTTCCCTTTATCTTATTAAGCGATACAACAAAAGCCGTTGCCAAAAAGTATGGGGCTAATAACTGGTGGTTCTTACCATTCCCCTATCGAATGACATTTGTTATCGATCCACAGGGAACTATTTGTTCAATCTTGCCCAATGTTGATGTTGCAGAACATACTACCAAAGTTTTACATGTCATTCAGCAGCATAAACAGAAAAATAGTGAAACTAAATAACAAACTTTTTAGATCATATACAAGAAAGTTTTTATGAACATTCTCTTCACCATCTCATCGCTACCAGCATTCATCAAAACACAAAAAGCCCAAAACTCATTAGTATATAAAATAGGCTTTGCCATTGCATTATCGTGGATATATGCAGCCTGCTCACAAATTATTATCCCGCTTCCATTCAATATGGTTCCCCTTAGCATCCAACCGCTTCCGCTTATTTTTTGTGCCGAAACTTTTGGCTGGCCTGCGATATCTGCTTATCTGCTTTACTTAATGCAAGGAGCTCTTGGGGCACCATTTTTTTCTCATTTTGGATGTGGGCTACCTCATCTTCTCGGACCAACCGGAGGATATCTCATTGGTTTTCTAATCGCGATGACCATTACGAAATTAGTAAAAACGCAAACACCAAACGGTCAATTCCTCCGCTATTGGCTTGCCAGCATTAGTTACTTTTGCTTTGGCTTATGCCAACTCGCCCTTTTTGTTCCATCAAGCAAACTTTTCGTCCTTGGCTTTTATCCATTTCTCATTGGCGACTTTATTATCAAGCCACTACTATTTATAACGCTTACAAAACAGAACAGGAAAATGTAATGATCGGTTTTATTGGCGGCGGCAAAATGGCCGAAGCATTGATTAAAGGCATTACCTCACAAGGCAATAAGAACATAATTGTATCTGATTTTTTGGAAGCAAGAAGACGGCACCTTGAAACCACGTATGGCATAACAATCACCGAATCAAATAAAAAAGTAGCAGCGATCGGTAAAATAATCATATTGGCCGTGAAACCCCAAGATATGGCCACGGTGCTTGATGAAATAGCAGATTCAATAACCGAAGAAAAAATAGTTGTATCAATAGCGGCCGGCCTAACAATCGACTATTTTCAAAAAAGGCTCATGACCAAAAAAATTGCCCGCGTTATGCCCAACACCCCGGTTCTGGAAAAAGAAGGAATGACCGCCATATCGTTTAGCAAAGCATTTACTGAACAGGACGCCGCAACAATATTGGCTCTTTTTACATCGGTTGGGAAAGTACTGATCCTTCCTGAAAATAATATAAATGCTATTTCGGCGCTTTCAGGTAGCGGACCAGCTTTTATTGCATTGTTTTTAGAAGCCCTTATTAATGCTGGTGTACACATGGGACTCTCGAGCGAACACGCCAACCAAGCAGCAATTCAAACACTTATTGGTACCGCCGCGCTGCTTAAAACAGGGATGACTCCCGAGCACCTTCGCATAATGGTAACCTCGCCAGGAGGATCGACGGCCGAAGGCCTTAGGACATTTGGGCAAAAGAAATTACAAGACACGGTTACAAGCGCATTGCTTGCAACGCTTAAAAAAGCAGAAGAATTAGGATAAATAGTAATTCTGGCGTTACGGGTCGGCTATGCTATAATCGTTCTGATTTTTATAAATTTAATGGTAAAAGGAACCTCCCATGACTATGATTAAAAAAATAACACCGCTAATAGCAATGCTTATCTGCATAAACTCAATGATTGGCAGCGGCTTATTCCTCAATCCTATGGCGCTAACCCAAATCGCCGGCCCGCTTGGTTTTATGGGTTATGTTTTTTCGTCGTTAATCTTTATACCTATCATCCTCAGCATTGCAACCCTCGCCAAACTTCACCCTGTTGCTGGCGGACTCTATGTGTACTCGCGAACCTATGTCGGACAAGGTGCTGGATTTTTGGGCGGTTGGAGCTATTTTATTGGTAAAACAACAACGGTCATGTTTATCGTGCATAATATTGTCAAATTTTTTCAAAGTAGCTCTCCTTTCTTGGCCGGCTTCTCAACGCTTACCCTTGATTACATGCTCATATTCTTTTTTATTTTGATAAACATTCTTGGCGTACAAGTTGGCGGCAGAATTCAGTATCTTTTCACCATGCTTAAAGCAACCCCCCTTATTTTTACCTTCGCCATTGGATCGCTAACCTTTGATGCTTCATTTTATGCCATAAACGCACAACACGTCACGAGCAGTTTGCTTGCAATTTCAACGGCGGCATTTGGTCTGCTTAGCTTCGAAATTATTTGTTCAATTGGTCATTTGATCGAAAATCCTGAAAAAAATATCAAGCGAGTCATCATTGCAGCATTTTTAATTGTTACAAGCATTAACATAATCTTTCAGCTCATCTTATTTGGGGCTATGGGCCCGGTGCTTGCAAATCTCAACGCACCAATCTTAACACTCGGCCTTAAAGCGTTTCCTCATATGCCTTGGATTGCAAACATCATTAATGGATCTGTTTTTGCAGCCATGACCGCTGGATTTTTCTCAATTTTGACAAGCAACTGTTGGAACCTCCACACCCTCGCAACCAACAATCACCTTCCATTTGCCGGTTACCTTACGCGCTTGAGCAAAACCAATGTGCCTTGGGTAAGCTTAATGGCCGAAGGCTTTCTTGGATGCCTCATCATCACCATGAGCAGCAATCAAATAGCCCTTGTTAATATGTCGGTTTTTGCACAAACGATTTCACTTTTGTTAAGCATCATCGCGGCCTATTTTGCCGCAACAACTCTCGTCGACAAAAAGCTTTCACGCATAATACCGTTGCTTGGCATCGCAAGCTGCGGATTTATTATTGTTCTCTCGTTTATGCGTATTTTGCAATCTGGAGTATCGTTTCCATTTCTTTCTATTTTCTTGATTGGTGGAATAGCAGCAATTGCAAAACATATCTATCCGTAAAAATTTGCTAAAAAACTTTTCCCTTTTCCATAGCATCAGGAATAGTCAGCCCAAGATGTTTTAAGATTGTTGGTGCAACGTTCGCCAGCCCATATACTGGTTGCGAAAATTCAAGTTCACCAGAGCCAGAAGCTCCGCACATATGCACTTTATTGACCATAACAAATGGAACAGGGTTGCACGTATGCGCCGTACGCGGACCACCAGTCGCCGCATCAATTTTTTCTTCAGCATTGCCATGATCACTGACAATAAATAGCGTCCCATTAAGTTGCTCAACAACAACATGATAAAGTTTTTCTAGTTGCTGATCAATTACCTGGCAAGCTTGTACGGTTGCCTTAAAATCACCCGAATGTCCTACCATATCGGCGTTTGC